>JBILCQ010000064.1:0-9716 GCA_044353065.1 Flavobacteriales bacterium
CGCTCCCTACCGTCAAAGCGAACGCAAACCGATGTTTCGCGAATACGCTGAAAAGATGGTGAGCACCGGACACGCTTACTACGCGTTCGATACTCCCGAAGAAATGGATGCGATGCGCAAGCAAGCGGAAAGCAATAAGCAGACGTTTTCCTATGATTCGCGTTCACGCATGCAACTAAAAAACTCGCTTGCATTGAGCGAAGCCGAAGTGAAGCAGCGCATGGATAGCGGTATGCATTTCGTGATCCGACTGAAAGTGCCACAAGGAGAAGACATCACGATTAACGATTTGATTCGCGGCGAAGTGACGTTTCATTCCGACCTTGTAGATGATAAGGTTTTACTCAAAAGCGATGGCATGCCCACCTATCACTTGGCGCACATCGTTGATGACTACCTCATGCAAATAACCCACGCCGTGCGCGGTGAAGAATGGCTACCGAGCGCGCCTGCACACGTGCTCATTTACCGTTTCTTGGGTTGGGAAAATGACATGCCGCAATACGCGCACTTGCCTCTTTTACTCAAGCCCGATGGCAACGGTAAACTCAGCAAGCGCGACGGCGACCGCCTCGGATTCCCCGTGTTTCCGCTCGACTGGAACGATCCGTTTTCAGGCGAAAAATCATCGGGCTACCGCGAACGCGGTTATTACCCGGAAGCGTTTGTGAACATGCTCGCCTTCCTAGGATGGAACCCCGGAACCGAGCAAGAGATTTTCTCGCTCGAAGAATTGGCGCAAGCGTTTTCCTTCGACCACATTCACAAAGCCGGAGCGAAGTTCGATCCCGAAAAAGCGAAGTGGTTCAATGAATATTACCTGCGCGCAACAAGCAGCGCAACACTCGCAGCGAATATTCGCAATGACATTCAAACGACGTTCGGATTCGCCGCAGATGACTGTCGTCTGAGCGATGAATACCTCACGCAAGCCGCAGAACTTTTGAAGCCGCGTGTGCAGTTTGAAAACGAAATGAAAACAACGGGTGTGTACTTGTTTCAAGCACCCACTGAATACGACGCAGGAGTGATAGCGAAAAAATGGAAGCCGGAATTGCGTCCGTTTTTTGAAGCGTTGCAAACGGCATTGATGAATCTCAACTCGTTCGATGCACCCTCGATCGACGAAACACTGAAAGCAACAGCAGCATCGCACAACCTCAAACCCGGTGAAGTATTGCAACTGTTCCGCGTCATCATCAGCGGACAAGGAGGTGGCGTAGATTTACTCGGCATGATTGCCTTGATTGGCAGAACGGAAACGAACGAACGTATTACGCGCGCATTGCAATACATCGCGCAATAAATTAGACCCATGGACATTCAAAGAGGACCCAATTTTCTCGAAGAAATCATTGCAGAAGATATCAAGAACGGCAAACACGGAGGCCGCGTGCTTACTCGCTTCCCGCCGGAACCGAATGGCTACTTGCACATCGGTCACGCAACTTCCATCTGCCTCAACTTCGGACTAGCGAAACAGTTTGGCGGCAAAACGAATTTACGTTTCGACGATACCAATCCTGTAACCGAAGACACCGAGTATGTCGACAGCATTCGCAACGACATCAAGTGGCTGGGCTTTGAATGGGCCAATGAATTTTATGCAAGCGATTATTTCGATACGCTATATGCATTTGCCGAGAAGCTTATCAGCGAAGGCCTAGCATACGTCGACGATAGTTCGGCAGAAGAAATTGCTGCCATGAAAGGCACACCCACCGAGCCCGGCAAGCATTCGCCATTCCGCAATCGAAGCGTTGAAGAAAACCTCGACTTGTTTCGTCGCATGCGTGCGGGTGAATTCAAGGAAGGTGAAAAAACATTGCGTGCGAAAATCGACATGACTTCGCCCAACATGCACCTGCGCGACCCGTTGATGTACCGAATCAAATTCGCACATCACCACCGCACCGGCGACAAGTGGTGCATTTACCCGATGTACGACTTCGCTCACGGACAGAGCGATTCGATTGAAGAAATCACACACTCCATTTGTACGCTCGAGTTTGAAGTGCACAAGCCGTTGTACAACTGGTTCATCGAGAAGTTGGGAATTTTCCCGAGCCAACAATATGAATTTGCACGTCGCAATTTGAACTACACCGTCATGAGCAAGCGCAAGCTGCTGCAGTTGGTGAATGAAAAGCACGTGAACGGATGGGACGATCCGCGTATGCCCACCGTGAGCGGTTTGCGTCGTCGCGGGTATACACCCGAGAGCATTCGTCACTTCTGCGACTTGGTTGGAATTGCACGTCGCGAGAACGTGATTGATGTGGGACTTCTCGAGTTCTGCATTCGAGAAGACCTCAACAAATCGGCTACGCGTCGCATGGTAGTGCTCGATCCCATCAAGCTCATCATCGACAACTACGAAGAAGGAAAAGTGGAAATGCTTCACGGGGAAAACAATCCGGAAGTAGAAGGCGGTGGCGGCTCACGCGAGATTCCATTCAGTCGCGAACTGTGGATTGAGCGCGACGACTTTATGGAAGAGCCTCCGAAGAAATTCTTCCGTCTTGGTCCCGGCCTCATGGTGCGTTTGAAGCATGCCTACATCGTGAAGTGTGAGTCGTTTGTGAAAGATGCAAACGGCAACATCACCGAAGTGCATTGCACCTACATTCCTGAAAGCCGCAGCGGTAACGATACCAGCGGCATCAACGTGAAGGGCACCATGCACTTCGTGAGCGCATCACACGCAGTGCCTGTGCAGGTGAACTTGTACGATCGTTTGTTCAAAGTTGAAAATCCGTCGGCTGAAGAAGGCGACTTCAAGAGCTACATCAACGAAAACAGTTTGCATGTGGTAACCAACGCGATGGCTGAACATGATTTGAGCAACGCGAAAGTGGGCGACAAATACCAGTTCATTCGCTTGGGTTATTTCACGCCCGATCTTGATTCTACTCCGGAAAAACTCATCTTTAATCGCACCGTGACGTTGAAAGACTCATGGGCCAAAGCCAACAAATAAGATGTCGCGCATTACCATCAACAACATGCGCATGCATGCCTACCACGGCTGTTGGGAAGAAGAAGCTATCATTGGCGGCGACTATGTTGTAGACGTAGCACTCACGCTCGACTTCAGCGGCGCTGCTACCAACGATGACCTTTCACAAACCGCAGACTACGTGCTCGTGCGAGAAATCGTTTACAAGGAAATGGCCATCCGAGCCAAGCTCATCGAAACCGTTGCGCATCGCATGAAAGACAAACTTCTCGAAGCACTTCCCATGGTCGACAGCGTGTGGGTGCGCATCACGAAAGTGAACGCGCCGATGGGTGGACAGGTGGAGAGTGTGAGTGTAGAGGTGAGTGGCGAGTGATGAGTGACAAGTGGCGAGTGGCGAATTTGACAGCGAGTTTCCAACTTGCATTCATGGTGAGGACGCGCAACAGCGCGTCCACGCATTCTTCCGCATCACCCTCCTATCGGCAATCCTCCCAGCAACCACGCAAATAACGCCGACATTAAAATCTGCCAACCGAGGATAGCGAGTGCTGCTTTGCCCCATTCATTCTTCTTGTACTTCTCGGGATTCTTTCGCACACGAAAGGAGCTAATGCATGTCAACACCACACCAATTATGGCAAGTATAAATGCCGGAATAAAAACTCCCGATGCAAAGGAAAGAGGCACGATAACTTGAAACCACGTCAGTAACCCGACCACTTTTTGTACCCCAACGGCAGCGAGCATCGCAAAAACTGACCACTTGCCTACAGGATCAACCTCACGGTATTGCTGTTGTGGTTTGAAAGGTTTTTTGAGGGTGTCGGCTTCGAGGAGCGAGGGGGAAGTGACGAGTGGCGAATGGCGAGTGGCGAGTGGTTTGATTTCACTTTTTGAGCAAGTGGCAAATGCTACTTCATTGGAAGCAGAAGCAACAACTAAATTTTCTGATTCAATATACCCGCTGCTAGTAGGTTGACTTATTGCCGTTGACTCTTCTGCTGATTTTTCACTCGCCGCTGACCACTCGTCATTCGCCGCTCGACACTCGCCACTCGCCTTTCGCCATTCAACATGGTATCCCGGCAAATAATGCCTGCGCTCAATCGAACAAGAAGCAAAAATGACTACGATTACAACAAGTGTGAGCAGTTGTTTCATGTGAGCGGGTGATTAAACAAGAGTATATTTTTTTTCTTTAACCGAAAAGTCGCAAAGAAATCTCAAGAGAAATTCTTTGCGGCTCAGCGGTTAAAACAAAACATCAATGCACTACCAACTTCCCTGCGGTCTTCGCGCGCACTTCATCCAGCGTAACATCGGGCGCTAGTTCTACGAGGTGGAAGGCACCATTATGAATGTCGAACACACCCAAATCACTCACCACCTTTTTCACGCACCCTACACCGGTGAGCGGCAACGTGCAATGAGGAAGCAACTTCGAGTTGCCTGCTTTATCACAATGCTGCATCGCTACGATGATATTCTTTGCCGATGCCACTAAATCCATCGCGCCGCCCATGCCCTTCACCATTTTGCCTGGAACCTTCCAATTAGCGATGTCGCCATGCTCGCTTACTTCCATGGCACCGAGAATAGTGAGATCGATTTTCTGCGCGCGTATCATGCCGAAACTCATGGCTGAATCGAACACCGCACTGCCCGGGAGCATCGTGATGGTTTGCTTTCCTGCGTTAATTAAATCAGCATCTTCATCGCCGTCGAACGGAAATGGGCCCATGCCCAACAAGCCATTCTCCGACTGCAACTCCACTTCAATTCCTTGCGGCAGGTAATTCGCAACCAATGTCGGAATGCCAATACCGAGGTTTACATACATCCCGTCTTTTACTTCTTGTGCGATGCGCTTTGCGATGCCTATTTTATCAAGTGCCATATGATTGCTGATTTAGAATTATGAGCGCTGACGAACCGTGCGCTGCTCAATGCGTTTCTCGTAATTGCTTCCCTGAAAAATGCGGTGCACATACACACCTGGTGTATGAATCATGTCGGGATCCAACTCACCATCCGGCACCAATTCTTCCACTTCCGCAATGGTGATTTTTCCGGCCATCGCCATCATGGGGTTAAAGTTGCGTGCTGTCATCCGAAAAACAAGATTGCCCTTCGAATCGCCTTTCCATGCTTTCACTAATGCGAAATCGGCATCGAAAGCGTGTTCCAACAAATAATTCTTGCCATTGAAGTTGCGTACTTCCTTACCAATGCCCACTTCCGTGCCTACACCGGCCGGTGTATAGATAGCCGGCATTCCATAGCCCGCGGCCATGCAACGCGTCGCAAGTGTTCCCTGAGGAATCAACTCTACTTCCAATTCACCGCTGAGCATTTGACGTTCGAACTCATCATTCTCGCCCACGTAGGAAGAAATCATTTTCTTCACTTGCTTGGTTTGAAGCAAAAGACCCAAACCAAAATCATCCACGCCTGCATTATTCGAAATACAGGTGAGATTTTTTACTCCCTTGCGCACAAGTTCTGTGATGCAATTCTCCGGAATTCCGCACAAACCGAATCCTCCGACCATGAGCGTCATTCCGTCAGCGATACCGCTGCACGCCTCTTCAGCGTTTTTTACTACTTTGTTGATGGGCATTTCTTTGACCTTTAATACTGGTCAAAATTAGTTGAATCGGATGGAATATATTCTTCCGTTTCGCGTGGCATTCCTATAAGTTGCGGTTGACTTTCGTCAATCTCTTGTTCACCCTCGCCAAACAATCCGTCATAATCATCCACTCCAAGCGGAATACCTGTTTGCGGTGCGACGCGTGCCTCACAGCCGATGGGCACCTCAAAATCTCCTTTTGAAATTTCGAGATTAGAGTCGGCATATACCTTCTTCATGTAGTAACCATAAATAGGCAATCCGGTATTAGCACCTTGTCCGATGGCCGTGCTGCTGAAACGAACGGTCGGATCTTGAGCTCCCACCCACACGCCGGTTACGAGATCGGGAGTTAGACCGATAAACCAACCGTCGGTGTTATTCTGCGTTGTACCGGTTTTACCTGCGGTTGGATACGATATTCCACCGTAGGGTTTTCCGGGATTTCGCAAACGAACGCCCGTACCGCTACCACAACTTCCATCAACCACCGCCTTCATCATGCTGATCATTTCATAAGCAGCACATGGGTCGATGGCTTGCTCCACAGTAGGTTCCGATTCAAAAATGGGTGTACCATTCTTGTCTTCAATACGCAGCAGGAATGTCGGTTTAATGTAAACGCCTTGATTGGCAAATGAGCTCAGAGCGCCAACCATTTGATACAACGGAATGTTGGCAGCACCCAGCGAAAGTGGACCCACAGGATCGAGGTGGGCCTTAATACCCAATCGACGTGCAAGGTTGATGATGTTATCGATTCCGAATTGCTGTGCCATACGCGCTGCAACCGTGTTCACTGAGTTGGCCAAAGCACAACGCATCGTATAGCTGCCATAACCGCCACCGCTATTCTGCGGGCACCAACTGCCCCAGCAAAACTGAGAACCATCAACAGGGTCTTTGGGAGATTTCCCCATGCGCAGCGCGGTTGCATACACCAGCGGCTTGAACGTAGAACCTACCTGACGTGCAGACTGATACACGTTATCAAATTTGAAATGCTTGAAGTCGATGCCGCCCACCCAGCATTTCACCTGCCCTGTGTGCGGATCGACCGACATCATGCTCGCGTGCAAAATGCTCTTAATGTATTTAATGCTGTCGAGCGGTGAAAGCAAGGTGTCTTTAACCCCTAAGTGATGATACACTTTCATGCGCACCGGTTTATCCATAATCGCATCGATCTCTGCTTCCGATAGCGCAGGCCATTGATGTCCGCAGCCATCTTTTGATTCTTGGCAGTGATAGATTTCTCCGGTATCACCCTTTTCTTTTCGGATATAGAACCCGGGACGATTGCAATCGGGGCACAATTTCCCTGTCAGCATCATGTAACGTTCACTCGATTCAATTGCGCGCTTCATGATTGCTTCCCGATTGCTCTTGCTGATGCCGTTGTAGAAAGGATAATTCTCGGACTTGCGACGCCCAACATCTTTGGTAAAGGCCGGCTGCAGTTCTTTCCGTAAATGTTCATGAACGGCCCACTCAGCATACTCTTGCATGCGCGAATCGATAGAAGTAAAAATCTTCAATCCGTCTCGATAAATATCATACGGTTCTCCATCGGCCTTGGCGTATTTCAAATTTCCCTTTTCATCTTTTTGCTGAAGCAATTCTTCCAACTCTCCGCGCAACACTTCCCGGAAGTAGGGAGCCAAGCCCTCGTCGTGACTCATGCGCTGAAAGTCGATACCCAAGGGCAAAGCGCGTAGGGAGTCGTATTCGTTTTCCGAAAGGAAATCGTATTTCACCATTTGATCGAGCACCACTTCGCGGCGTTTCAACACCAACGAATCGCGCTTTAGCGGGTTGAACAGCGATGAGTTCTTCAGCATACCCACCAGCATGGCCGACTGTTGCACATTCAAGGAATCGGGGGTTGTATTGAAATAAATGTGCGCCGCGGATTTGATGCCGACAGCCTGATTCAAAAAGTCGTACTGATTCAAATACAAAGCAATGATTTCATCCTTTGTATACAAACGCTCAATCTGACAAGCAATAATCCACTCCCTGATTTTTTGAAATCCGCGTTTAACTACCGAAACGTTTTGATATTCCTTGGTGAACTGCATTTTAGCCAGCTGCTGTGTGATGGTTGAACCACCACCGCCTTGGCCTGCCGTGAACACCGCGCGAAACAATCCCCAATAATCAACCCCACTATGCTCTCGAAAGCGAACGTCCTCTGTCGAAAGTAACGCATTGACCAAATGAGGAGGCAACTCGCTGAACTTGGCATCGCTCCGATTTTCCTTGTAATAGGCTCCCAAGGTGCGACCATCGGCCGATACTACTTGTGAAGCAAGGCTAACCTTCGGATTGGCCAAAAGATCGACGTCGGGCAATCCGCTAAGTAAGGCCGCCCCCAATACACCTACTATCAGAAAAACAGGCGTCAACGCTACGATCCAAAGCAATCGCGCTCTACCTAAAAAGTTATTGGATGTCTTTTTTACCATGATTCACTGCTTACCAACAAAACTAGCATGGTAGGCCTATGTAACCGCAAATGCATCGGCTTGTTGCACACATCGTTTCGTTAGCAATTCAACTCCCCCCATTTTTTTTTCATAAGCAGGCAACTGTTTGTATGGGTAGGGTGTTATTTCGTTAATCCGCATAAGCAAAAAACAAGAAATTATGAGAATTCTCTCCTTATTCACCGCCCTTATTATGAGCATGGCAACATTCGCTCAAACCGAATGGGGATGCACTGATCCAACTGCTAATAATTACAATCCCAATGCGACTGCCGACAATGGCACTTGCTGCTACGAAGGGGTATGGTATCAGGTGTGGGCAAGTACACCTATCTTCTTTTCATTCTACAACGACCAATTGGGTTATCTCGGCGCGGCCGACTACCCGGAACAAACAGGAGTATGCATTCCGGATGTGTGCACGTCGGTAAACATTCACTCTCAATACAACATTGATGATTATTCCTGGTCCATTTCCGACGCGCAAGGCAATGTGATTGCTTCGAACGACGTGGTGGACAACTTCTACGATTTTGTAATCCTGACTCCTGCCGCTGAAGTGTCTGGATGCCTTGATCCTTATGCCTGCAATTTCAACCCACAAGCCACTTGCTATAATTTCAACTTATGCGACTATGGCTGCTGGGGTTGCACAGACCCATCGGCTGTCAACTACGATTCCACTGCCACCATCAATGATGGTACCTGCTGCTCGGAAACTAACTACCTGACAGGCACAGTTACCGGAATTCCCGACGGAGTTTCCATTACTTGGTACTTGTCCGCTCTCGACGGCAGCCACAGTCTCAGCGCACTAAACGGATCTTCGCTTTGCGTGCCCGATGGTTGCTATTACATCAGCATCTACTCGCCGGTGTATCAGGGTACCGCTCAATTCACCTTTACCAATGTAAACGGAGAAGTTGTTTTTAACGAGGCAATTGAGACGCCATATCCCATAACCTTTACCATGGGTGAAGGAACACCCGGTTGTGGCGACCCATCGGCGTGTAATTACGACCCCACGGCTACTTGTCCGAGCTACTATCTCTGCAACTATGATTGCTACGGTTGCACCAATCCATCAGCTCCCAACTACAATCCGACCGCGACCATCGATAATGGCACTTGTTGTACACAGAGCTACACCTTAAGCGGTACCGGGCTGTTTCAGTACAATATCAGTGGTCCTTACGGATATGTGACGGGCGGTGTTTTCCCTGAAGCAACCGGCTTCTGCCTTCCCGACGGATGTTTTTATCTCGACTTGTGGAGTCTCACGAACGAAAACTTTGAGTGGACCTTGACCGACGCTTCAGGACAAGTCGTTTTATCCGGTTCGAATTACTACTATTTCGCATCGCAAAGCTTTTCGAACAACGCCAGCATAGGTTGTCTCGATCCGTATGCTTGCAATTATGATGCAACAGCATCGTGCGCCGACTATTCCATGTGCTCTTATGACTGTTACGGTTGCACTGACCCAACTGCTTCTAACTTCGACCCGGATGCCACACTGAACAGCAACACATGCTGCTATGCCTCCTACTACGAAGTGGAGCTTTCAGCTCCGGGCTATTGGTATGCCTTTACCGCAAACGGATCAAGCGGTGGGTCGGGTCACTATCCCGAG
>JBILCQ010000347.1:0-2804 GCA_044353065.1 Flavobacteriales bacterium
ACGTTGTTTGCCCCCGCAAACCATTCACGTGAAGTTCGATCCTGCAATCCTCCAAGCCATGGAGTTTGATCCGCTTGCCAATACCGAGTCAACAACACCCGCAGGAAACGACCCATTCAAAATGCCGGGTGTTGACCTCAACAATCCCTTCAACAATTGCGGACAGGAAAAGGAAAACTATGGGCTGTGGGCGATTTTCTTGTTTGGGTTGATCGGTGGATTGCTTGCTCTGCTTACACCTTGCGTATTCCCCATGATTCCACTGACAGTGTCATTCTTTTCAAAAGGAGCAGAAAAGGGTAAGGGGAAACAACGCGCGGCGATGTACGGTTTTTTTATTTTCCTCATCTATTTCCTGTTGTCGCTTCCTTTTCACTTGTCTAAAAATGTTGATCCGGAAGTGCTAAACTCAATAGCAACCAACACGTGGTTGAACATTGGTTTTTTTGTCGTGTTCATGGTATTTGCGATTTCGTTTTTCGGCTTCTATGAAATCACATTGCCTAGCAGCTTGGCAAATAAAGTTGATAGCGCTTCGGATGTAGGAGGTGTGATTGGCGTTTTCTTCATGGCGCTCACGTTGGCTATCGTCTCATTCTCGTGCACCGGCCCCATTTTAGGAACTGTCATAGGGAGCATCTACAGCACCGACATACAAGGTGTTGTGGGCTTTTTGGGATTGGAAATGTCGATGCCCGCTGCAAAAGTTTCAGCCGCTATGATGGGATTTGGTATTGCGCTCGGCGGCCCATTCGCGCTGTTTGCGGCTTTCCCGGGATTGCTCAAGAAGCTCCCCAAAGCAGGAGGTTGGATGGACGACTTCAAGGTGTCGCTTGGCTTCATGGAGGTCGCTCTTGCTATCAAGTTTCTGTCGAACGCGGATTTGGTGGAGCAATGGGGAATCTTCAAGCGTGAATCGTTCTTTGCCTTGTGGATTGTCGTAGGGGCCTTGTGGGCGCTATACATGTTCAAAGTGTTTACTTTCAAACCGGGCCAGGGTTCGAAAGGTTGGTCGAAATTCAAAATCGCCTTCACGTCGTTGATTGTCATTTTTACGGTGAGATTGATACCCGGAGTATTGCCCCCATCCGAACTTAATCGTTTTGACTTTTTGAGTGGGTTTCCGCCGCCCAAGTCTTATTCCTGGTATCATTATGAGGAAGAGTTTCATATCTACAAAGACCTGGCTGAGGCGATGAAAGTGGCCGAAGAGCAAGGGAAGCCCATATTCATTGACTTCACGGGCTGGGCATGTGTAAACTGTCGCAAGATGGAGGATACGGTATGGCCCGAGGAAACCGTACGAGCCATTCTTTCCGACAAGTACATTATGTGTTCGCTGTATGTGGATGAGAAGGTGGAGCTTCCTGCCGAGGAGCAATTTGTTTACACCACCAGCGACGGCCGCAAGAAGATGATTAAGACGGTTGGCAATAAATGGGCAACGCTTCAAACGGAAACATTCCAAAACAACTCCCAGCCCATGTATGCGTTGCTTTCACCCTCGGGTGATTTGCTTGCTCCTATTGAGCAATACAACCCCGATGTAAAAAAGTACACCGAATGGCTAAACTGCGGCTTGTCTGCTTTCGAAGGCTGGAAGGCGAAGTAAGAGGTCTGGCACACAGCTGTTTTTCGTGGTGTGCTATACTGAAGCGGAGAGTTGCGCAGAGCGTATGTGAGAGTGACGCCATAGCTCAGTGATGTTGGCCTTTTCGGGCCTTTACCTTATCCCGCGAAGGATGTTGATTGTTTCATAACGAATTATTTGCCGCTCCCCGTTTTCTTGTGTTTTTTAGCGCTGTGCTCAAAGTCCTAACCCGCCTCTTTTTGATGATAGTTGCATCCTTGTGGATGCAATCCGTTTATGCGCAAAAAACGGTTGTGAGCGGAAAGGTGATAGATGCAGTAACCAAAGAGCCCCTACCTTTTTCTCCCGTCATGTTTGTGGGAACAAAATCCGGAGCTCAAACGGATCTTGATGGAAACTATCAACTGGAAACCTATTACAGTAGCGATTCCCTTCGTGTGATGGTTTTGGGTTATGCGCCGCAAACCAAGAAGGTTAAGCAAGGAATTTCAAGCGTAGTCAACTTCGAGTTGCAAGCGGCAAGCAGTCAAACGGCCGAGGTAACGATTCGCCCCGATGATGGCCCCAACCCCGCCATTGCGCTCATGAAGAAAGTTATTCGCAACAAGAAAATAAATAACCGAGAGAAGCTGGATGCTTATGAATACGAGACCTACAACAAGGTAGAGTTCGACCTCAACAACATCACGGAAAAATTTCAGGATCGAAAAATTTTCAAGGCATTCGAATTCGTTTTCGAAGGTGTCGACACAACACAGGAAAAGCCATATTTACCCGTGTTCATGACGGAGTCGCTTTCCGATTTCTATTTCAAACGCAACCCTAAACTCTCGAAGGAGGTGGTGAAGGCAACCAAGGTGAGCGGTGTTGAAAATGAGTCCATTAACCAGTTTCTGGGCGACATGTATCAAAACATCAACGTCTATGACAACGAGCTGATCGCATTCGGAAAAAGCTTCACCAGCCCTGTTTCTTCCTATGCGCTGGGTTTTTATGATTATGGCCTCGTTGACAGTGCAACAATAGATGGCAAGTGGTGCTACAAGCTTCAGTTCTTTCCGCGCCGAAAAGCGGAGCTGCTGTTTTTCGGTGAAATGTGGATTGCCGACACCTCTTATGCTGTAAAAGAAATAGAAGCAACCATTGCAGAGGGTGCAAACATCAACTGGATAAAAGATTTTCGGGTTAAGCAATCGTTCAATGAAATAGAACC
>JBILCQ010000340.1:0-2792 GCA_044353065.1 Flavobacteriales bacterium
ACATTGCTTGTAGGACCGCTAATGCTGGCCGGTGCTGTTGGAACAGCTGTGTTTGCATATACCGCGCGGCTAAAGCTTACACTGGTGCCGCATAGCCCAACCGCACGCACACTCAAGTTACCCGTGTTGAAGGTTGAACTGAAGCTGAGCGTGATACTATTGGTAGTTGAACTTCCTGTTGCTCCGGTTGGCAAGGTCCACTGGTAGGAAGTTGCTCCTGCAACAGCAGGTGTAGTGAACACATTTCCCGTTGAGTTGCGGCATACGCCGTAGGGGCCGTTGATGGCGGTGGGGGCCGTTTGACCACCTGTGCAGCAACCTTCGTTTACTTGACCGTTACAGTTTTCATCTGCTATCGTTGTGCACAACTCTGCCGCAGCCGGATTAATGCCAACTGAGGCATCATTACAATCGGTATTATTGGCAACATAGCCGGCCGGCTGAGTACACGCAGATTGCGTCGTTGAAGCAGTTCCATAACCATCTCCGTCTACATCCCGATACCAAATAGATGGCTGATTTATCGAAACTGTAATCGCATTGCTGACCACTGCGCTGGGCGAAGCACCGGTGTTTCTTTGCCATACACGCACGAAATCGACATCCATCGAAACAGGGAATAGAGTGGTTGCATTGGGATACCCGGGCCAATTTCCTCCGACAGCAACATTCAGCAGTAAGAAAAATGGCTTTGAAAATTCATCAACACTGCCATTTGCAGATGATGAAAAATGTGTATGGTATAATGCTCCATCCATAAAGAACCGAATAGACAAGCTATCCCACTCCACCGTATAATCATGAAATCCGGTTACATCTGTTATCACACTTCCTGAGTTCGAGTTCAGGCCTCCGTTATTCCAATGAACCGTGCCATATATTTTATCCTCATTGTTGATGTGTTCCATGATATCTATCTCACCGCACGACGGCCATGATACTTGATCAATGTTTGCTCCCAACATCCAGAATGCCGGCCATATTCCTTGTCCTTTTGGTATCTGTAAACGACCTGTTACACGACCATATTTAAAGCTAAAAAGGTTCTTTGTAATTAAACGGGCTGAAGAGTACTGCTGGCCTGCCGGACCATCGTTCCGAGCAATGATATGCAATTGACCATCGCTAAATTGAACGTTGTTGGCAGTGCCGGTATAGTATTGCCACTCATTGTTACCCCATCCGCTGGCGCCGATTTCAGGAACCCATTTGGTAGCATCCAGTGAAGTTCCGTTAAACTCATCATTCCATATCATATTCCATGGCGCGGCCTGGCAAGCGGCGTTGGAAGTCATTGAACAAGTTACAACTTGACCTTGCTGCAAGGCAGATGTGGTGTAAGTCGAGGCATTGGAGCCAACATTAACCCCATTCACTTTCCACTGATAAGTAGGATTGGTTCCACCGTTGACGGCCGAAGCCGAAAAAGTAACGGGCTGTCCTGCGCAGAGCGGCTGGTTCGACGAACTTGTTATCGATACGGAAGGTGTAACGGGTGTTTCTCGAATGATCGTTATGGCATTTGACACAACAGGACCGGAACTATTGCAGCCCGCGCCTCCGAGCAATAAACAAGTGACCAATTGCCCGTTTTGAATTCCGTTTGTGGTGAGTGTGTTACTGTTTGAACCAACATTTACACCATCGACTCTCCACTGGTAAATTGGCGTAGATGTGAGGTTCGACGCATTCGCGGTAAATACGTGCTCCGTTCCTTCGCAGCTTGGATTTGTTCCGGAAGTAAGAGTGATTTGAATTTGTGGTGATGGACCTCCGACCGATTGTGGTCCATCGCATGATGACCAGCACACAACCGGTTGCGATTGACTTTGTGACACATTCACAAAGCGATTGGTGAAGCCAAAATTCGTAACCGTACACGTCGAACCCGGTAGTAAATTCTCAGCACCTGACCAGTTATCGTGTGAGAACTTGTATTCATAAAAGCCGGGTTGCAGGGGTATGGTTGTTGTCCAAATACCATCGCTATTTGTATCCGTCATAGCATTGCAGTTGCCACACCAATTGTTGAATGTTCCACTGACATAAGGCGTGGTAAAAGCACTTACGGAAGACATGTTTACTTGAAATGTAACATTATAGATGGAACATGAACTACACGATCCCCAACAAACGATGGGAAGCACCACATCCGCATTCACATTGAGTGTCCGGTTAGTGAAGGAGCCGGTGGTCGCCGTACATGAAGCTCCAACAGGAAGAGACTCCTGCTGCGCCCAATTATCCGCTGCAAACTTGTATTCAAAATAACCTGCTGGCAGTTGTATGGTTGTTTCCCAAACCCCATTTCCATCCGCATCCGACAGAGGATTGCATGCACCGCACCAGCCGTTGAAAGTTCCATTCACCTCAGGAGTTGTGAAGCCCGAAACACCGGTCATTTGCAAGCGGAAGGTTACATTGTAAGCCTGAGAATTCAATCCAATAAGCAACAACAATGCAGTACTAATTCTTTTCCAAAACATAGAGCTACAGGTATATTGTCAAATATACAATAACAAACAAATCAGAATCAGACCGATTAAAAAACCATAGGTTTGCGGCATGAAGAAGCTATTCCACATTGCTGTATTCTGTTTGGCATGCTCGTTCGCATTGGGCCAGCAGCAACTCAAAACCTCTATAGACCGAATCGACAGACTTGCACAAAACTCCTTAGCAGAGTTCAATATTCCCGGCATGGCCATCGCCATTGTAAAAGATAATGCTGTTCTGCTTTCAAAAGGATACGGGGTTAGTAGCACGTTGACGAAACAGCCGGTAACGGATAG
>JBILCQ010000309.1:0-2790 GCA_044353065.1 Flavobacteriales bacterium
ACATAAAGTTTCTCGTGGCAAATACGCCATTGACTACGAGTTAGTTACTACCAACCCACGTTCCTACGAACACGGAAAACTTACAGAGGAGATGAGTGCTTTGTTGGAAAAGGACATTCGCCGCGAGCCCCGGTATTGGCTCTGGACACACAAGCGCTGGAAGCACAAACGACCAACCGATTAAAAAATATGACTTTTTTTTAATGGAAGGCTCATTCGTGAAAGAATTGTTGTAATATTGCGCCCCCTTTCAGGGACTCAATTTAAAGAAACGCATCATGAACCGCATTAAAGAACTCGAGAAAAAGCTCAATCCGGTAAAGGAAATCCCGGCATTTGCTGCAGGTGACACCATCACTGTTAGCTACAAAATTGTAGAAGGAAACAAGGAGCGTATCCAGGAGTTTGCCGGCGTTGTTATTCAGCGCAAAGGTTCAGCAGCTACTGAAACGTTCACTGTTCGTAAGATCAGCGGAGGTGTAGGTGTAGAGCGTATCTTCCCAGTGTCTTCCCCTTTCATTGAAAGTGTAGTTGTGACCAAGCGTGGTAAAGTACGTCGTGCACGTATTTTCTACTTGCGCAACCTCACCGGAAAGGCAAGCCGCATCCAGGAGAAGAAGCGTTTTATTGCCGAGACGACGAAGTAATTTCATCTGAAACGATGATTTGTGAAATAAAAAGGCGGGAGATTCCCGCCTTTTCTTTTGCCTTGAAGTTTTTCCACCGGATTTGACTAACTCACCACGACGCACTCCGGTTTACAATTTCAACGACACTGAGAAATAAATCAAATTAACCTTTATCCAATCAAACCGCTAACCCAAGGATGGGTTGTAATACGAGCTATGTCTTATTTTACCTAATTCACAACTAAGCTTGGCTCTTGCCATATTCAGCATCGAGTTTTTACCGAGCTGAGGATAACCGAGTCCCTCCAAAAGCGCAATCGCATGCGTTCGATCGAAATCGTCTTCGCACGATAAATCAACTCTTCGCGCTTTCACTTCCACATGCACCGATAAAATACCGGGCTGACGAAGTAGAGCTCGGCGTGCACTATTGGCACAACCATCACAATCGAGGTTTTCGAGTTCGAGTACAATCTGTTTCATGGTAATTTGGTTTTGGTTTAGCTAACTTGACAATCTGTTCACGCATTTTTAATGACTATTGTCAGCGAAGGAGATGATTAATGTCGAAAAGTGCCCGACGGCAAATAGTGCGCTTCATGAGCATAAAATCGATGTTTTATAAAAACGAACCTACATTTGGCGCATGACTGTAGACAAAAACATCGAACAAGCCCAATTGCAAGGGGAAATCGGGAAGTATATCGGACTTGGGCAAAACAGCTTAGTTTTTCAGTTTGAAGAAGCTCCCGGAGGAATTTTATTGCGACTCATCACCATCAACCCCATGCACAATCAGAGTTTCCTCTTCCATTCGTGCAATGGAGAAACTCGTACAGAGGCGCTGAAGCACATGCTCGACTATGTGAAGAGCTACAAGGAAGCAGAAAGCAGCTTCACCATACAATGGAACTTGAAAGGGGAAAATATGCTGCACACCTCCTACTTCCGTGCAAAGAATATATTGGGCGCTCTCGATAAGCTCTACTACGACCGCGATCCCAACAGCATCACGGTTTTCAGTGTTATGATGAACCCCATTTCCTGATTGTCGACCTACCGCACCATCACGTCTCCTGCTACCTCTCAGTATCGTGTACTGGGCAGCCGCCATCTTGGATACGCTTTTCCCGTGCGCCATGAAGAAGAGATAAAATCGCACATCGACTCATTGTGGAAAGAACACCATAATGCTACGCACGTTTGCTATGCCTGGCGCATTGGCTGGGATCATAGTCGATATCGAATCAACGATGACGGTGAACCTTCGGGCACGGCCGGCAAGCCCATATTCGGCCAAATACAATCGGCCGATCTAACCAATATTCTCATTGCTGTAGTGCGTTATTATGGCGGCACCAAACTCGGCACCGGCGGACTTATAGACGCATACAAAACAGCCGCAAAGCTTTGTATTGAAGAAGCTACCATAGAAGTACGTCCGGTTAAAGATCGCTATCGCCTCACATTTGATTATGCTGATATGCCTTCCATTATGAAAGTGCTCAAAGATCTCGACATGGAAAAGAACTCCATGACAACCGAGGCCAATTGCATGATTGACTTCAACCTGGGCATGACCCGATTCGATGAAATACAAAAGGCCGCGTCTGATTGGTCAACCGCTGAACTCGTACATTTAGGCCGAACCTAGAACAACCCATGAAAACACTACTGATATTCCTGTTTGCTTTTCTGATTGCCTCCTGCCAAGAGCAT
This sequence comes from Flavobacteriales bacterium, assembly GCA_044353065.1. GTDB lineage: Bacteria > Bacteroidota > Bacteroidia > Flavobacteriales_D > Sanyastnellaceae > JAIBBG01. The sequence continues at coordinate 2,349 of JBILCQ010000309.1, forward strand.
CAACCAAAAATGGATAATTCTGCCGTCATCAGCGAAATACAAACGATCATGAAGAAGCAGGAAGATGCCTGGAATCGTGGCGACCTGGAGGGCTTCATGCAGGGCTACTGGAAAAGCGACTCGCTGCGCTTTATAGGTAAGCGAGGTATTACATATGGCTGGCAGCAAACACTCGACAATTACAAGAAGGGCTATCCCAGCACCGAAGCTATGGGAACGCTCCAATTTACCAATCTTTCCATGGAATTGACCGGAGATTCATCGGCCTATGTCATTGGCCAATGGCAATTGTTTCGAACAGCCGATACGCTCTCGGGACATTACAGTCTGCTTTGGAAAATGAAGAATAACCAATGGCTCATTGTTGCCGATCACTCCAGTTAATCCAGATAATAAACCATGTCTACCACTCCCCTAACCTTTATTATACTCGCTGCCACTG
>JBILCQ010000065.1:0-9665 GCA_044353065.1 Flavobacteriales bacterium
TCTTCTGCCGTTAATGAGCTTAATAGACAGTCGGGAATTAAAAGACCATCCGGAGTATACCAATTGCCACCTGGAACAAAAGAAGCCAACTCAGGCGTTAGATCAAACGGAATTGGATTTCCAAAACCATCCTTGTAGCTTTCCTGGCAGAGAATGACTTTGTGAGCGTCTCCAATAGATGTGATTCCGGAGGGAACAGAGAAGTAGTCATCTTCAATCTCTCCACCAGAGTATTCAACTACAACATGAAAAACGGATGGGCATAAGCTGCTAAGTATTGTAACGCCAATCTGATTTTGCCACGCTTGGACCGGCAGATTATCGGATCCAAAAAGACGAATGGTGTATGGCTGTGAAGAGCTTGGTTCGAAAGTCAACGTTCCCGTGCACTGGCAGGCATCTGCATCAGATGGAGTCACACTGAATTGCGCATGGGTCAATTGACTCAATCCCAAAAACAATAGAAATATGCCAATAATGAGCTTTTTCAAAGGTAGAAGCGCAAAAAGAACTTAAGTACAACAGCAAATTTCTTACAAGCCACATATGAATAGCTGATGGATGTTATACAAACTATCCACACAACTTAGTGAGCAAAAAAAAGCCGTAACAATTGTTACGGCTTCTTCTGCAAACGGGTTACAGTTTAGCTTTGGTTAAGGAAAAACGTTGAAAGTACCGTAGAAATATTTTTGTTCCTGAGAGCGGTCGCTGGTTAAGATTATCTTGTACGTGTAAGTTGAACCTGACACTGCACTTGATCCTCCGGGTAGTTTTCCATCCCATCCTTTTGTTCGATTCTCGGTCTCGAATACCCGTTGTCCCGCAGAATCATAGATGGATAGAGTAAAGTCAACTTTGCTCTTTTTCAATCCCTGTGGCATGAACGGTCCATCAGATGCTGACCACTGCTTGGGAGCTCCAAGGTTAAAGTCGGAGTTGACGCAGATATGCTTAACTGCACCATCAGAGCAGCCGGCAGTATTTTTAGCACTGAGGGCAATCATTTGCCTTCCGTTGTTTTGAAGCTTGAACGTTGCACCATTGGCAATGATGCCGGATTCTACTCCGTTGCTCCATTCGAATGAGTTTCCGCCATCGGTCAAATTGATAACTTTTACTTCCGGGTTGCTTGGGTCTGTATTGATGAATTCCCAAGTGAAATCAGCATCGGGGGCTTCCTCGATGGTAATCATGTCATTGACTACCGTTGTGTTGATTTGTCCATTATCGCTCGTGATTGATAACGAAACATCATAGTGCCCTGCTTTCGAAAACTTGTGCTTAGGATTAATATCATCGCTAAAGTGCCCATCACCAAAATTCCACAAATAGCTTCCGGTCTTAGGACCATTGGTAGTTTGAAACTCTACCTCTTCACCCTGACATGCTTTGCGGACATTGCAGCCGAATTCAATGATGTTGTCGGCAACAATGGTGCTTTTGGCAAGTTTGTCATCCGTGGAGATTTCAGCTGAGGGCAGCGACTCAACATGATTGCTCGCTTGTGGTTGAAGTGGAATGAATTGATCCCGTAATTCGATTTCATTTACACCTGAAGAGGCGGAGGTTTTCTCGCTCATTCTCAGGAAGGATTCTCCGGTTAATTGAATCGATGAATTAGGTGAGTTGTGCGAAGTCCCTTTGATAATTCCGTTTGAAGGTGATTTGAAACGAAGGTTTGTGGACGCCTTCAGGGCAGAAGACGAAGAATGCTGGTGACAGTACAATGCAATCGAGCCGCCTGTCAGTGTAAGTATAGTGGATATGAGCGAAATGAGCCAAACCGAGCCACCGCTCTTGGCAATTCCTAATTGTCGCTGAATAGCTACCCATGAAGCGTGATCGTAGGGCATTTCGTGACTTTCCAACTTCTCTTTTAAATTTCGCTCAAAAGGCGTGAAATTCTTTTTCATTTAGTCGCGTGCAAATTCTTTGTAAGCAGTTTCTTCATATTCTTTTTGGCCTTCGCGTAGTTGCTCTTCGAGGTACCCACACTTATTCCTAATGCTTCAGCAATGTCCTGATGCGTGTAATCTTCGTATACGTAGAGGTTAAAAACAGTACGATAAGCAGGAGTCAGTTGTTGCATGGCTTCAATGATCTGCTCGGGTGTAATGTTATAAATCTCTTCACTCTCATCCGTTTCTTCCAATTCGTCACCGGTGTCGTCGCCTACATTTTCAATTCCGTTTTGCTCTCCCAGCAATATCCAATCATTTTTCAGTCGACGGTAGCGATCAATTGAAAGATTTACCATAATTCGTCTCATCCAACCTTCGAATGTGCCCATTCCGGTATATCTGTCGAGGTTGTTGAATACCTTCAGAAATCCTTCCTGTAGAACGTCCATGGCTTGATCAGAGTCCCTTGTGTATCGCATGCAGACGGCTTTCATTTTTCCATAAAACATTTTATGGATCGCCTGCTGCGATCGCCTGTCTCCTTTGAGACAGCCATCGATCAATGCTTGCAAGTGCTTGGTTTCCGCCACAAGGGTTATGGGTTAGACGTGTTTATGGTGAAAGGGTTGCCCGCTTCGAAAAGAGGCCGGCAGTTTCAATTGGATAAATGTAGCAGATTTCATGTAAACTTTTCATTCGGGTGTAATTTTGAGCCATGTCTAAGCGGGTTGTTGTAGGTTTATCGGGCGGAGTCGACTCCAGTGTTGCTGCGCATTTGTTGCTGCAGCAGGGCTATGAGGTAATCGCTATATTTATGCGCAACTGGCATGATGAGTCGGTTGTCATTAACAATGAGTGCCCGTGGATAGATGATAGTAACGATGCGATGTTGGCTGCCGAGGCATTGGGTATTCCTTTTCAAGTAATGGACATGAGTGCTCAATACAAAGAGCGTATTGTCGATTATATGTTTCGCGAATATCAGCTGGGGCGAACTCCCAATCCGGATATTTTGTGCAACCGCGAAGTGAAGTTTGATCTATTCCTTCAAGCAGCTCTGGCATTAAAGGCAGATTTCGTCGCAACCGGTCATTACTGCCGAAAGGAAGATACCATCGATGGGAATGGTAACACCGTTTATCGTTTACTGGCTGGCGCCGACCCGGGAAAAGATCAGAGTTATTTTCTTTGTCAGCTTTCCCAAGAACAGTTGTCCAAAGCTCTCTTTCCAATAGGTCATTTGCAAAAATCGCAAGTGCGTGAGATTGCCAGAAGTATCGATCTGCCCAACGCTAATAAGAAAGATTCACAGGGCTTGTGCTTCATCGGGAAGGTCAAGTTACCGGTGTTTTTGCAGCAACAGCTAGAGCCTAAAGAGGGCGATATCATTGAAGTGCCCGATAATTCGGAATTGTTTTCAGCTGAAAATCAAGCAGCCGATGTGCTGATTAAGGCAACTCATCCCTATCGTTTTCATCCCTCCATGGGGCAGGTCATTGGAAAGCATCAGGGCGCTCATTTTTATACGGTCGGTCAGCGGAAAGGCCTGGGAGTAGGAGGGAAGGCACTGCCGCTATTTATTTTGGAAACAGATACCCAGAACAATATTGTCTATGTCGGACAGGGCGAGAATCACTGTGCCCTGCTGCGTTATGGGTTGCAGGTGCTTTCTTCTGATGTGCATTGGGTGAGGTCTGATTTGCGTATGAAAGTGGGGGAAGAACGAGTATATCAAGGTCGAATACGCTACCGCCAGCAATTGGTGGAATGCCGGTTAATTCAGAAGCAGGATGTTCTGTTCGTGCTATTCAATGAAGTTCAACGAGGCATAGCGGCCGGACAGTTTGTGGCCTGGTATGATGGTGATGAACTTATTGGAAGTGGGGTTATTAACGGTTAGTTTGGGAATGCAACTATTGCCCGAAATTAAAAGTCTATACTTTCGGAAATTTTGATTACACTTGTTCAATCGTTTCCTTAACCAAATCAAAAACGAATCAAATGAAATTTATTTACACAGCGCTTCTTTTACTAACCACAGCCATGTGGACTTCGATGGTTGCCCAAGTTGCAGACGGTCTGACTTGTTCTGCACCGATTGCAATTGAATGCGGACTTGTTTACTCGAATAATACGATGGCTGTCGCCAACGACAACGCCTCTTCGGGTGTCAATGTATGCGGTGGAGCCGGAACTGCAGGTCAAATTTGGTATAGCTATACCGCTACTGATAATGGAGTGCTTGCCTTGTCCACTTGCGGAAGCGCATTTGATACTCGAATTCATGTGTACACCGGTTCATGCGGACAGCTTGTTTGCTATGCTCAAAATGATGATGCATGCTCCATGCAAAGTATCGTAACCTTTACTGTGGCACAAGGAGAAACATATTTGATTCGTTTGGGCGGCTTCGGTTCAACTTCGGGTGCTTTCAATATGTCTGTTACTTGTGGTGAAAATGTTGATGGCTGCACCGATCCTGCCGCTGCTAACTATGACCCAACAGCGATAACCGATAATGGTTCATGCCTGTATAGCGGATGCACAGATCCTACTGCGGCTAATTACAACCCTATCGCGACAATAGATGACGGCTCATGTTTTCAATGGGTAAGTGGTTGCACCAATCCTGCTGCATCTAACTATAACCCTGCGGCCAATACGGACGATGGTTCTTGCATTATCGAAGGTTGCACCGATGCAACTGCGCAGAACTACAATCCTGCTGCAACAATGGATAATGGAAGCTGTCAGTATTGCAATGGTGCGGGCAGCATGATTTCAAGTTTGTACATCTGTACGTTTTCAAACGGTAATCAGGTTGAATTACAAATCGTAGACGACCAGGGTAATGAAGTTTATTACGCCACGGGATTGAATAATGGAGCCATCATTTATGCTTCTATATGCCTTCAACCCGGTGTTTGTTATACAGCGAATATGATTAACAACACAGGTCCTTTTGGCTGGTATAATGGATATTTTTGGGTGAATGCAGGTGGCAATCAAATTATCAATGCGCATCCGGGAGCTAATCAACAATTTGCGTCTGTTCAATTTAGTATCGACGGAACCTGTGGGCCCATCTCCGGATGCACAGATCCGACGGCTCTAAACTACAATGCCGAAGCAAACATGGAAGATGGATCGTGTGTTTATCCAACGGTTGGATGCACTGACTCAACTGCAGTTAATTTCGATCCTTTGGCAGCGGTAGATAACGGCACATGCATTTACATGAATGATTGCTTGGGAAGCTTAGCACAATTTGTCCTCACTCCCGGCATATTTACCAACGAGGCGTCTTATGTGATTTATGATGGACTGGGCAACATGATTGCCGCGGGCAATGGTGCGACTACACAATACGCTTGTTTGTTGGATGGCTGCTACACAGTAGCCATGTATGATTCGTTTGGCGATGGCTGGGATGGCGGCGGTTATCTTGATGTTATCATCAACGGAGTAATAGCAAACACGTTTTCGCTTGGCGCAGGATTAAGCTCCGGTTCAGCATATTTTGGAATCAACGCTGAAGGATGTGCACCTGTTATCCTGGGTTGCACTGATCCCGCGGCCATCAACTATAATGCAATGGCCAACGAAGACGATGGTTCATGCGAGTATCCGCTGAGCTGCAGCGAGAATTTGGTTACCATTCAAGTTTCAACCTCCAACTGGGGCACTGAAGTGGGATGGACTTTGGTTGATGCATCAGGAGAAGAAGTGGCAGCGGGTTCAGGGTATTCAAGCTGGGGTTGGTATACGGAATACGCATGTGTTCCGAATGGTTGCTATGACTTGATCATGAATGACAGCTGGGGCGATGGATGGAATGGAGCGTATTATATGTTGTCTTCAAACAATGCTTTTTACGAGGGATCGCTTTATTACGGTTCAACTGCCACGGATTTGATTGCCATTAATTCTACTTGTGGTAATGTTCCCGGTTGTATGGATGAGGAAGCCATGAATTTTAATCCTCTTGCCACATTCGATGATGGTTCATGCATGTTCAACGAGGGTAATGAATTGGGATTAACTACCGGATTGGAAGTTGACTTTTCGCTTTTCCCGAACCCAACAGGTGGTGGAATCGTTGTGAACGCTTCTTCTATCGATCCACTAAAGGTCGTGGTCATGAATATCTTCGGTGCAGAAGGTCGTCTCATCCGATCATTCAACTACACATCGACTTCGGGTAATCTGCAGATTCAAGAGGATCTTTCGGATCTTCCTGCCGGTTATTACTTCATGGAGTTAACGAATGGAGCTTCTCGCTTGGTGAAGCCGCTTATCAAACAATAAGAAAGAACAGATTGAAAAAAGGAGACTCACAGCGGGTCTCCTTTTTTTTTATCCTTAAATTTCTTCTCGAATCTTGTACTGATTGCGCGACGCGGAGTTTCGTGTAATCAATTCGCCTAGAAAACCGGCCAGAAAGAGCTGGGTTCCTAGAATCATAGAGGTAAGAGCAATATAAAAGCTTGCTTGGTCGGATACCAAAGGGGCCTTGCTATTCCATACATACAAATGCATGAATTTTTGAAGTATCAGGAAGAGCGTAAGTCCAAATCCAACCAAAAACATGCTGGCTCCAAAAGTGCCGAAAATGTGCATTGGTCGCTTACCGAATTTGGAGATGAACATGATGGTCATCAAGTCGAGAGGGCCATTCACAAAGCGCTCTAATCCGAATTTGGTTGTGCCGTATTTACGTGCTCTGTGTTCTACGACCTTCTCTCCAATCTTTTTGAATCCTTCTCGGTGAGCAATCACGGGGATATATCGGTGCATCTCACCAAAGATTTCAATGCTCTTGACGACTTCATTTGAATAGGCCTTGAGGCCGCAGTTAAAGTCATGCAGATAGATACCGCTCATTCTGCGTGTCGCCCAGTTGTATAGCTTCGTCGGGATGGTTTTGGAAAGCGGGTCATGGCGCTTCTTTTTCCAGCCACTCACCAAGTCATAGTTTTCAGCCGTAATCATGCGATACAGTTCCGGAATCTCATCCGGTGAATCTTGCAAGTCGGCATCCATCGTGATTACAACTCTGCCTTTACACCACTCAAAACCTTTGTGCAAGGCAGCACTTTTACCGTAGTTGCGCTGAAAACGCATGGCTCGTATCTCCGGATTTTCTTTTTTTAAATCACAGATTATTTGCCATGAATCATCTTTTGAACCATCATCAATGAAAATTACTTCATACTTCAATGATGCCGTGTCGCAGACTCGTTTGATCCAGCTATATAGCTCCGGTAACGATTCCGCTTCATTTAGTAATGGTATGACCAATGAAACATCTATCATGCTTCTGTGAAAGGATTTGAAGGTGTTTTACGCTTGATAAATGAAGCGCATATGAGACTCATGAGCGCCATAAAAAGTCCGCCTTTCAACCATCCGAGCAGTTGAGCAAGCGGCTTGAACTGAGAAGGCAGGTCACGCATTTCCTTAAGTGTATCTTTAATTACTTCTTCAGGGGCTCCCCATTTTGCCATGGTCGCTTCTGTTTCCTCAAGAATTCGCTCCGATAGCTCCTTTGGTAGGGTGGGATCAATCACATTGAACAAAACGATATTCCACAGCGTTGATACAAGTGTTGACAGCATTAGCAAAGAGAGTATCACAACAAACGTTTGTTTAAAATGAAAAGGTTCCGATTCATTCGTATTGCGCAACTGAATTGTAAAATAGCAAATCAACCCGATTGAGATTGGATACATAATCACGGAATACCACCAGTTAGCGAATACCTCAATACCAAAGGCATATAGCAGCGCCATATAAACACTGATAATAACACCCACGATTAATCCATAGCGAAGCACATTGATTTTCATTTTTCTCCCTTTAAAGGTTTCAGACTGTCAAAAATACTAGGTCCCACAAAAGCTTATCGATCTATTTTTAGAAAAATGATACGTGGAATTTGCGAATCACCCTTACTTTTGCCGACAAAGGGCAAGTCTTTTACGACCAGCTCCTGTCCAATCCTCCAGGGCCGGAAGGCAGCAAAGGCAGACGGTTGTAGCGGTGCGATAAATCGGGCTTGCCTTTTTTTATTTCCCTTCATCAACAATCGACAGCCGATAATTCGAGTAATCGAGGTACTCAGTGATTGAACTCTGATGTTTAGGTTCGCCACTCAGCATAATTCGCATGAAAAAAATAGACGTAGCTTATTACACGCGTCGCGCCAACGCCAAAAAGAAAGTATTGGCAGCCGATCTCAAGAAAATCATTAAGAAAAAACCCAAGGGATTGTTAGCCGACGTTAAGAAGGCAACCGATGAAACTTGGAAGGAAGTAAGTTGTGTGTCGTGCGGACATTGCTGCATGGAAATGACCCCCACCTGGAAGAAGTCGGAGATTAAACGAGTGGCTGCGCATTTCGGCATGACCTCGGCGCAGTATTATGAGAAGTATCTCTACACAGAAGAGAAGACAGGTGATATCATGAACGATAGCACGCCATGTCAGCATTTCGATAAGAAAAAGGGGCTTTGCACCATATACGAAATTCGTCCTTCCGATTGTGCTGAATTCCCACACTTTCACCGCAAGGATTTCAAAGATCAGGTGGATGAGGTATTCATTCCCAATATGGCGCGTTGTCCTGCCACATTGGTAATGGTTGAGAAGTTAAACGAAATCATGCGCGAGAAGGGCGTTATTAAGTAATAATCGAATGAAGTCACTTGCACATCCGCTTCGCGTTCCGTTCATGGTATATGCGGATGCCGACGGAAACATATTTGAAGATGAGCGTTATGAAGCAGTCGGGCGCAGTGGATACGATGTTTATCCGCTAACTCCGGAAGACTTCATAGAGCTTCCTACGGGAAGTGATTTGTTTACACTGCCCGGTCGCCGACCATATGGTCTGAATCTGGAAACAGGTGAGTTTGATGTGCGCGAAGATGTGCAGGCCGTGGCCGCGCTCAATGCTCCTGCCTACACGCAGTTGTATATGGCCGCTTTCGGAACGGAGGAGGAGGGAGCGCCCACATTGCCATTGTATTGCTATACGGTTGTGGGCTGGCTCGATGGTAAGTTCTACACCACGGCTGTTCGTATTGACCCGGATGAGCGGCAGGATCTAGAAAACTTCGACCGTGAACTCATCATCGAAGAGACAAAAAAACGATTGGTTCACCACCCGGAAAACAGACTCGTTCAGCATCTGGGGAACAATTGTAGTATTCGATATTGTTGCCCGGCCGCCCGCAATTTCTTTATGGGCCGTTGGGAATGTCCCATCCCGGTATCACCGGCATGCAACAGTAATTGCTTAGGGTGTATTTCATTTCAACCGGAAGAGCACGAGCTTACCTCGCCGCAAGATCGTCTCGCGTTTATACCGACGGTCGATGAGATTGTCGAATTCACGGTTCCTCACCTGGAAAATGCCGAGCGCCCGATCGTGAGTTTTGGTCAGGGTTGTGAAGGTGAGCCGCTGCTGGTGTGGCAGCTCATGCGCGATGCGATAATCGCCATTCGAAAGAAGACATCACGCGGCATTATCAATCTCAACACAAATGGTAGTAAGCCGAAAGCCGTTGAAGAATTGATGAAAGCGGGATTAAATTCCATCCGTGTCAGCACCAACTCAGCTCGTAAGTCAGTTTACGAAGCGTATTATTTGCCCAATAACTATGCATTTGAGGATATACGCGAGAGTGCGCGCATCGTCCGACAGTATGGCGGATGGGCGAGTATCAACTATTTCACGTTTCCCGGAATGACCGATCA
>JBILCQ010000066.1:0-9647 GCA_044353065.1 Flavobacteriales bacterium
TTTGAAAAACATATCAATTCAATTTAATGATATCGGTATGCAATTGATTTATGATCAGCCCACTTTTAGTATTCACAATCGTGGTGTCCTCTGGTAGCATAGTAACGGCTGAAATGCTCAGCACACCAACTCCCTCGTTGTATTGAATCACATCACCATTTGATGATAGTCCAACAACAAGTCGATAATGGCCTTCGGCGAAGAACATCTCATTATTTGAAAAAACGACCTCATAGTCGCCCCTTTTCAGATTTACAGGTCTACTCCAGGTGGTTTGAATTGGCATGTCCAAATGTGAAGACAAACCAAGCGCTATTATAAAATTTTCAATTTCTGATTGCACACGAAAACGAATGCGAACGCGCCATGCTTCTCCTATAGATACTTCAGCCACTTCTCGACCTGCAGTATTCTCGATGATAAGCTCATGCGCAAATGCTGGGATTTTATCGATATTATCAGGTGCAGGAATCAAAAAATGCGATTGGGTGTTTTGATGCGCTTCGAGATACCTAGTAATAACCGACTCTATCGTTCCCTTTTCTATTAACTTCCCTTGGTGAAGCATAATACCGCTGCTACATAGCTTTTGCACAGCCTCCATATTATGACTCACAAACAACACCGTCCTTCCTTCTCCCGAAACATCCTTCATCTTACCCAAGCACTTCCTTTGAAAAGCGGCATCGCCTACGGCGAGTACTTCATCGACAATCAGAATTTCGGGCTCGAGGTGCGCTGCCACGGAAAAGGCTAGTCGCACATACATGCCAGAAGAATAACGCTTAACGGGTGTATCCAAAAATTTCTCTACTTCGGAAAACGCCACTATCTCATCAAACTTGCTCTTTATTTCTTCGCGCGACATCCCCAAAATGGATCCATTCAAATAGATATTCTCACGACCCGTTAGCTCGGGATGAAAGCCAGTTCCTACTTCCAACAAACTAGCCACGCGTCCGTCAATTGTAATTCTGCCTGACGTCGGCGCCACTATCCTCGAAAGCACTTTCAGCAACGTTGATTTGCCTGCTCCATTTCTTCCTATTATTCCTACCCTCTCTCCTTGCTTCACTTCAAAACTTACGTCATTCAATGCCAGAAACTTTTCGGAAGTTTGTTCCTCTCGTCGTGAGAAAATACCGCGTACCTTATTCGAAAGCTCATCTCGTAAAGAAGAATACCGGGCCCCCGTTTTATGGCGCAGGACATACTCTTTCGTTAAATGTTCAACCTTAATCATATGACGTCAGCAAATGATTTTTCTGTCTTTCGGAAATAGCTCACACCAATAAAAAGCATCATGGCAGTAATGCCAATGGAAATAGCAAAAGGAACCGTTGCAATTGCCATCTGCCCTCCCGTAATACACCATCGGAAACCATCGATCACTCCTACCATCGGATTCAAAGCGTAAAGGACTTTTGCCCACTCAGGTATATCGGCACTGGCAAAAATGGTATTGCTGCTAAATGCAATCGGAGAAACATACAAGCCAAATTGCACAATGAATGGAATCACGTAACGAAAATCGCGGTACTTCACATTCAATGCGGCGATAAACAAACCTGAACCCATGGCGGTCAACAAGGCAAGCAACAGAAAGAAAGGCAGCATTACTATTTGCCAACTTGGTGTGTACTGCAAAAACAACATAATCACAACCAGAATTCCAAATGAGATCAAGAAATCAATTAGACAAACGATGACTGTACTCACCGGAACGATAATTCGAGGAAAGTAGACCTTCGTGAGTAGATTCTGATTTGCGATGAGCGAGTTGGCGGCTTCACTAAACGAAGATGAAAAAAACTGCCAAGGCAAGGTTGCAGCTGTTACCATGATAATTCGCGGCACTCCTTCGTCTGGAATTTTAAAGAACCATCCAATAAACCAAAACACACCAATGGTCAGCGCCGGACGCAATACACTCCAAGCAATACCGATGGCTGTTTGCTTGTAACGAACCAACACATCACGCCAGGCCAGAAAATAAAATAACCCGCGAAATCGCCATACATCTCTCCAATAGTTTGAGTCCGTATTTTCAGGGGTAATAACTGTGCGCTGCACCATGTCACAAAGGTAAAAGACCCTATTCCGTTTCGCTCATTTATTTGTTAAAAGCCCATTGTTGGTCAGATGCCTTTGGGCCTGCTTCGAACGACTACTTGCGATTATCCCGACCATCGGTCAGAAGCTTACTTGAGCCGATGAAGTAAAACGCCAACCCTATCGCCAATGCATAACTCAACACCTGCGCCCAGGTGAACCCCCAAAGTGCGCCCATAGCATCGCCACTCCACGTTCTTCCCACATGAAATCCAACATACACAAGCAAAATATGCAGTGCATCAAACAATAGCATGGCCCGTTGCTCACGCAACCTCAAAAAGATAAATGAAAGAGACGACGACACAAACCAGACGCCGAGCCAAATACTGATGACACGGCAATACACTATCAACTCATTCCAATCCTCGCCCAATACACCTATCACCCATGATGCAGGTAGGATCCATATCATGGCAGTCATGATGGTCGATAATACGATAAGCCGCAAAAGAAAAGTGGCGTACAGCCGCAGCATCGCCTTCCTGTCCTGTATGCCGGCAATAGTGCCATAGTACACCTGTGATATAGACGCCGCCATCATGCCCAAACCGGCTCCTACATAAGTCATGGCTACGCTCACCATGCCCGCACTCACCGCTCCAAAATTCTGCATGAACATCTCGACGTACAGGAAGTTGATGAACGCTCCCACAAAAACACTGGGCGTGGTGTACAACACGAATGACCGATGCTCGCTGAGTAATTGCCATTTTGAAAAATTGCGTTGCTCGATATCCGCCACATCCTTCCTATATCGCACATACTGAAATAGCGCAGTCAAACTCAAACCGGTCAAGCGCCCCAGAATCAATCCCGAAAAATTCATTCCGGAAAAGCCGGACAACAGCTTAACACCTTCCGATGATGTTGTTTGTATGAGCTTACCTCGCGCAATACGATCATATTCCTTGCGCGCATTGAACCAATAGGCCGTCAGCTGAACACAGCCCATGGCAAAAACAACCAGCGGCATAAGAAACAGCAAGGAACCCAACTCATGCAATCCATGTATCCAATCAAACAGAAATGAAAATATCGATAACACAAGAGTCAATATAGAACTCAGCAAAACCACTCTAAACCCTGTAATGGCCACTTCGCGCGACTCACGCAGCGTGGGCTTTCCGACAATAGCATACTCCAACTTCAAGGTACTGACAACACCCATCATTTCACTGAAATAAACAAAGGTCGCGAGCTTGGCAAAGTCTTCCGGACCATAGTAATACTTCTGAAGAATAGGCAAAACCAAAAAGGGAATCAACTGCGAAATGGCGGTGCCAGTGAAAAGCACCATCACATGCTGCATGAATGTTTTCCTCTCTGCTGTCATTCTTTCTTGTTAGTGTTCATTCCAAATCTCCCAGCTCTTCTCTGCCTGAAGTATGAGCATGGAATGACCATTCATCGTTTTTGCACCGCTTAACCTTCCTAATCTCAAAAATGTTGTCTCCTCCGGATTGTAAATCAGGTCGTATAAAAAATGCTTGTCTGAAAGTCCTTCATAGGGCAGCAAAGGACATGCGTCAATATTGGGATAGGTGCCCAGCGGTGTGGTATTGATGATCAATGGAAAATGATGCATCACCTCTGCCTTAAGAACTTCATAGCCGAGCTCTTGTTCGCCAAACGGAGTTCTACTCACAAAATGAAAAGGGATTCCCCACTTGCGAAGCACATATGCTACGGCCTTCGATGCGCCGCCTGTTCCGAGTATCAATGCGCGATCATAATGATTCTCCAAAAACGGCTTGATGCTCATTTCGAAACCATAGACATCCGTGTTGAAACCCTTCATTTGCCCATGGCTGATGCGAATGCAATTAACAGCTCCAATGGCTGCAGCGACATCATCCATTTCATTCAGCAGTGGCAATACCGCTTCCTTGTACGGAATAGTAACATTCAATCCCACGAGCGTGGGATTCAGCTGTACAACTTCCCTCAACATTTCTATTGATTGAATGGAGAAATTCTCATACCTGCAATTCAGCAATTGTAGCTCGCTGAACTTATTGGTGAAATACCCCTTGGAAAAAGAGTGCACCAGCGGATAACCCACCAAACCAAACTTACGCTCAGCTGAAAGAGTTGCTTGCAAGCGTTACGACGTTTTTTTGAATTTTGCTTTGAGCACTCCGATGATGATAGGCAGAATTGAAACTCCAATTATTCCGAAGACAACAATCTCAAAATTATTCTTTACAATTTCGAATCCACCGCATGTGTAACCAAGCAGTGTTATGCCTACTACCCACAATATGGCTCCGAGGACACACACGGTGATATAGCGACGATAAGGCATATTGCCAGCTCCAGCCACGAAAGGCGCGATGGTGCGAACGATTGGAACGAAGCGTGCCATGATGATTGCCTGGCGACCATACTTTGCATAAAACTCTTCGGTCTGTGTGATGTACTCGCGCTTGAAAAACAAGATTCGATCTCGCTTTTTAATTTGATCACTGAAAAATTTCCCTACAAAATAGTTCACGTTATCGCCCATCAAAGCTGCTATAATCAGCAAGGGCATGATTATCCAAACATTCAAGCCATCATTGCCGGTTGCTGCGGCAATGGCTCCTGCTGCAAACAACAGTGAGTCGCCCGGCAACAAGGGCATTACAATAAATCCGGTTTCCACGAAAACAATCAAAAACAAAATGGCATAAACATAGAGCCCATAGTTAGAAACCATGGCCATCAGGTGTTCATCGATGTGCAACACAAAATCAATTAAAGTCGACATAATTATTATTTATTATTCGCGTGATTAAAAACAAATGGCGATGCAAACCAATGTACCATTGACATGCACCGCCATTGCGCTAGTTCACCCATTATTATTCTTCTTCGGCATCAAAGAACTCACGAATGCGACTCAAAAAGCCCATAGAGTCCTTCGTTTCCCTGGCCTTATCAACCAGAACACCTTTCGCCTTTTTATCTGCAGCCGGCATTTCTGAATTGACAACATTTGCAACAGCGTTATACTTATCTAAGCCATAAATCACCAATCCAACACCTGTGCTCATTGCCGGAATGAGCATATTCTCGTTCTTCGCTTTCACTACATGCTCGTTGGGATATCCGATTCGGCAATCCATACCGGTGATGTACTCCACCAATTGCTTCATGTGTTTAAGCTGCGATCCGCCACCCGTCAACACAATACCGCCAATCAATTTCTTTTCAAATCCGCTGTTACGAATTTCCCAATACACATTTTCGATAATCTCTTCCATGCGTGCTTGAATAATATGGGATAGATTTCGCAAGGAAATTTCCTTTGGCTCTCGTCCCCTTAAACCGGGAATACAGACAATTTCGTTATCCTTATTCTCGGTAGCAAGCGCGCTTCCAAATTTTACCTTCAGAAGCTCAGCATGATTGCGCATGATAGTGCACCCTTGCTTGATATCATTCGTAATTACATTTCCACCAAAAGGAATAACCGCAGTGTGACGGATAATGCCATCTTGGAAAATGGCCACATCGGTTGTACCACCGCCTATATCCACCAGCACTACACCCGCCTCCTTTTCTTCCTCACTCAGTACTGAAGCAGCACTTCCGAGTGGCTCGAGCGTAAGGGCATCAACATTCAAACCCGCCTTAGTTACGCATTTGTAAATATTTCGAATAGCTGTTATTTGACCCGTGATGATATGAAAGTTCGCCTCTAAGCGAGCACCACACATGCCGATAGGTTCTTTAATACCCGACTCGCTATCGACGGTATACTCTTGCGGCAACACGTGGATAATCTCCTCTCCCGGCAGCATTACAAGCTTGTGCATATCCTCAATTAATGCGTCCGTATCTGTGCGAGTTATTTCTTCCTCCTGGTTGTGTCGCGTGCGCATACCACGATGTTGCAAACTCTTGATGTGCTGCCCGGCAATTCCCACATTGACCAATCGTATATTGACTCCACTTTCACGCTCGGCTTCTTCCACTGCGGCACGAATGCTCTGCACGGTTCTATCAATATTAGTCACCACACCATGGGTTACACCAATACTTTCGCTTTTGCCGATGCCGAGAATTTCAATTTTATTATTCTCCATGCGACGACCCACCAAACAGGCAATTTTGGTTGTTCCGATGTCTAAGCCAACTACGATTTCTGAGTTCATAGAGTTTTTCGTTTTCTGTTATTCAATTTTTTATTGTCCGCTATTAATTCATTTCACTCCAACCACCTGCCCGCTATACTGGGCCTGAAGCGTAGTGAAACGATCCAAATCATCTACCTGCACAACATGCTCATAAAAAGCGTGGAGCTTTTTGAGCTTCTCATCCAGATTATAGATGTATCCTACATTCACTCGCTGGTTACCCACGCGAGGTATTATCTCAAATTCACCGGCACCATTCACATAGACATGCTCTATTTGTGCACGCCAAAAGGTGTCGCGGGCTATCACTTGCGTAAACTGATAGATTTCGTCGAGTGTCGTCTTTTGAGCGAGACTATCCGGAAAGTTAATGGCCACGCTTTCCGCGCGTATTCCGTCCGTAATCTCTCCTGTGAAAACCGGCAGCTTCATTGTGGTAAGCTCTGAAAGTTCCATTGTATAGCCTTCTGCATCGAGATAATAACTTTCGCCGTTTCGATTGAAAATTCGTGCAATGGGTGAACGCTGCTTTACCTGAATAATGCATCTTCCATCGACAGTGGTGTACACATGCGCCTCACGAACCAGAGTGCTGGTTGATACCGCCTTGTGAATGGCTCCAAGATCTACTTCACTCAATGCTTTTCCGACAATATCATCGGTTGCGCTGTCGGCAAGTGCCGCTACTTGCTGCTCATCGATGAACTTTCGTCCGTCCATGGACTCAACCTGTACCTCCAACTTCCAGCAGCGCGTATCGCCCTGCTTCTTGCCTACAAAACCCAGCACAACAAAAAGCCCCACTGCGCCCACAATCGCCAGCGAGTAGACAACAATGGCACGCAACCGCTTGCGCCGCTCAATGTTCTTAATGAAGATATTTCCTTTCTCCTTCGTCATGGGTTTTGGCTGTAAACGAAAGGATTTCCTTCCGCTATTTTCCGGAAAAAGCCGCAGCCACAGGGCTTACAAGCGCATCAATATCACCTGCCCCAAGCATTACGATTACCTGGCGCGGACTTCCGGTCAACTCTGCTAATAAATCGTACTTCTCGACGAGTTTTTTAGTGGGTTTGGAAATGTTATCCAACAGCAATTGTGAATCAATTCCCGCAAGGGGTAATTCGCGGGCCGGGTATATGGGAAGCAAAATGACATCATCCAGCAATTCGAGACTGCGGGCAAATTCTTCCAGAAAATCGCGCGTTCGGGTAAAAAGATGGGGCTGAAACACGCCCGTGATATGCTTTCCGGGATACAGCTGACGAACCGAAGAAATACAGGCCCTCAACTCTTCGGGGTGATGCGCATAGTCGTCAATCAACACCAAATCGTCACGACGGATGTGGTATTCAAAACGGCGCTTTACTCCTTTAAACGAACTAAGGCCGCCTCTGATTTCACTTTCCGAAAGGCCGACTGCTCGGCACACCGCAATGGCCGAAACAGCATTCTCGACATTGTGCATGCCCGGTAATCCGAGTTCAACCGACGGCCAACATTCTCCTTGCGAGGTATAATCGAAATAGTATTTCCCTTCCTTAATCTGAATAGTTGAGGCAAAGTGCTGTGCCTGCCCTGTGCCACTATAATCGACATAACGCGTTCCTTCTGAAAGCGCCGAAACGTCGATGGGCAAATCCTTTCTGAAAATCAATAAACCATCCCTACCCAATTTTTGAGCAAACAAATTGAACGACTCCTTCATGTATTCATGCGAACCATAAATATCGAGGTGATCGGCATCGGTGCTTGTGATTACCGAAATAGTCGGCGACAAGGTCAAGAACGAACGGTCATACTCATCGGCCTCTACCACTGTCCATTCTGCGTTTTTATCCAGCAACAAATTCGTCCCATAATTCGTGGCTATGCCTCCCAAAAACGCATTGCATCCTTTGCCGCTGTGCATCAGCATATGAGCAATCATGGAGCTGGTAGTAGTCTTACCATGTGTGCCTGCTACGGCAATACTCTTGCTTTGCGCTGTAATGATTCCAAGTGCTTGCGATCGCTTAATGAGCGTGTAGCCCTGATCTGCCAGCCAATTCAACTCCTGACTATCTTTCGGTATCGCAGGCGTATAAATGACCAACACTTTCTCTTTCGGAGTATGCCTCACTACCGGTGGAATCTCTAGCACAGAATCATCGAAGTGCACTGCTATGCCCTCCATTTCCAACTCTGTAGTAAGCGGTGTTGAGGTCTTGTCGTAGCCCATCACCAGTTTGCCGTGCGCGTGGAAATAACGCGCCACAGCCGACATGCCGATACCGCCGATACCGAGAAAATAGTAGACCTCTGTTTCTTCAAAATTCATAGAAAGCGTTTCAGGGTGACTAGTGCACCAGTTTCTTTACTTCTTCAAAAATTCGCTCGGCTGCGTTATTCTGCGCCATCGAGCCAATCGCCTTGCTCAAGATTGAGCGTTGTTCTTCGCTCATCATTAAGGAGCTTACAACCTCTCCCAAACGGCTCTTCGCCTCGGAATCCTTCACTAGCAACGCCGCTTTGTTGTTTACTAAAGCCATTGCATTTTTTGTTTGATGATCTTCCGACACGTTCGGAGAAGGCACAAAAACAGCAGGTTTTGCAACCAAACAAAGCTCCGAAATACTCATAGCTCCGGCACGCGACACTACCACATCGGCTGCTGCGTATGCCAAATCCATTTCGCGAATGAACTCATGGGCCTGCACATTTTTCAGCCCGGCGCAACGTTTTTTCGATTGCTCAACGTAGCCCTTTCCCGTTTGCCAGATTACCTGGAAACCTTCGCGCTCCCATTGTTCGGCATACACATCGACTGCTTCGTTGATGGTGCGTGCACCCAAACTTCCCCCAATGACGAGAAGTGTTTTTCGATTTGTATCCAACCCAAAATGCTTCATCGCGATGTCTCTCTTGCCTTGAAGTTGGACTACTTCGGGGCGCACCGGATTACCCGTCATCACAATTTTCTGCTGGGGGAAATATTTCCCGAGACCTTCATAGGCCACACAAATTGTGTTGACCTTTTTCGAAAGGATACGATTGGTAATTCCGGGAAAGGAATTCTGTTCCTGAATGAGCGTCTTTACTCCCGCGCCGGCCGCAGCACGCAGCAAAGGGCCGCTGGCGTAACCGCCTACACCAATAGCAATGTCAGGTTTAAATTCACGAACTATCCTTCGCGCCTTCCACATACTGGCGAGTAACTTGATCGGCACGAGTAAATTCTTCCAGGTTAGTCTGCGCTGAATGCCAACTATTGGCAGTCCCACAATCTCAAAACCCGCGGCAGGCACCTTCTCCATTTCCATCTTCCCCAACGCACCTACAAATAGAATGGCGGCATCCGGATAGTGAGCTCGGATCGTCTTTGCAATGGCTACGGCAGGAAAAATATGCCCGCCGGTACCTCCACCTGAA
>JBILCQ010000310.1:0-2778 GCA_044353065.1 Flavobacteriales bacterium
AGTTGATGTTTTCCGGTTATGATCAACTGGTAGATCGCGTGATTGCACAAATTCCGATGATTCAAAAATCAATGTCGTCGACTTATGGTTTGTCGAAGGGAATGTTGTCGGTGGTTGGTGAAGGCATAGGTTGTAGAGCAGCTATGCGTGTTGTTGCTTCACACACGAGTATTGTTTTGCGAAGTGTATTTATAGATGCTGCACCTGAGTTGAAGGGTTATCTAATGTCGCAGTTTCCGATTGAAAGGGAAACCAGGGATTATGTGATGGGGTATGGCGAAGTTGAACAGAAAGTAGAACTGTCCTACATAGCACGCGAGCCGCTCTTTGTATACAGCGGTAGCAAAGGAACGTATTACACAAGCAATATTGAACCTGCATTAAAGAAACTAACACAAGGTGGAAAATCACCTGAGAGCTTTATCGTGGGTTCGGGATTCGGAAGTCATTTTTCTTCTGTTGTAGTAAATAATCTGGGCGATAAGTTGGTCAATTATCTGAGGAATTAATTGTCACGTAGGATTTAGATCGATTAAACTAGTTGAGATAGCATGGCGCATAGTTTTGAGTTGAAGGCAACGGATAATGGGAGCAATGCGCGAGCGGGCGTTCTGAAGACGGATCATGGCGAAATTCCAACGCCGATATTCATGCCGGTTGGAACAGCAGGCACTGTTAAGGCAATTACGCAGCAAGACTTGAAAACAGATGTGGATGCCAAGATTATTCTGGGCAATACGTATCACCTGTATTTAAGACCGGGCACAAGCATATTGCAGGAGGCAGGTGGATTGCATAAGTTCAACGGATGGGATCGTCCGATATTGACAGATAGTGGCGGATATCAGGTGTATTCCTTAAGTGGCAATCGCAAAATCACACCTGAGGGCGTGAAGTTCAAATCACACATTGATGGTTCTGCGCATTTGTTTACGCCGGAGAATGTGATGGACATCCAGCGTTCCATTGGGGCAGATATTATTATGGCCTTCGATGAGTGTCCACCATATCCATGCGACGAGGAGTATGCGCGAAAGTCACTTCAAATAACTAATCATTGGTTGGACCGTTGTTTTTCGCGCATTCATGAAACAGAACCGCTCTATGGCCATCGCCAGGCACTGTTTCCGATTGTACAAGGTTCAGTTTATCGCGACTTACGCAAAGCAAGCGCAGAGTATGTTGCTTCGAAGGGGGCTGAAGGAAATGCCATTGGCGGATTGAGTGTGGGGGAGCCGCATGAGATGATGTATGAGATGACAGAGCTTGTGTGCGGAATTCTTCCGAAGGACAAGCCGCGCTATTTGATGGGAGTAGGAACACCTGCGAATATCCTGGAGTCAATTGCGTTGGGTGTGGATATGTTCGATTGTGTCATGCCTACGCGCAATGCACGTAACGGACAGCTGTTCACCTGGAATGGTGTCATGAATATGCGCAACAAGAAATGGGAGCGCGACTTTTCTCCGCTGGATCCTGATGGAGATAGTTTTGTTGATTCATTTTATACCAAGGCATATGTGAGGCACTTATTTGCGGCAGAGGAAATCCTGGCCATGCAAATAGGGACATTGCATAATTTGAATTTCTATCTGCGTCTGGTTAGAAAGGCCCGCGAGAAGATATTGGAAGGTAGTTTTGCTTCTTGGAAAAATGAAATGGTGGTTAAACTGATGCAACGACTTTAGTAATGAAAAAACTGGATTTATATATCATCAAGAGATTTTTGGTAACCTTCTTTTTTATGATAGGTGCCTTTGTGCTCATTGCCGTTGTTTTTGATGTAAGTGAGAATATTGATGATTTGATGAAATCACCCGCTCCTTGGTATCGAATCATCACAGATTATTACATCAACTTTTGCTTCTATTTCGGGACGCTTCTAAGTTCGTTTATCATCTTCCTTACCATCATCTGGTTTACCAGTAAGTTGGCCCAGCAGTCGGAAGTCATTGCGATGTTGAGTGGAGGGATTAGCTATGGTCGCTTTATACGGCCATACTTTATAGCAGCCGGTTTTTTGGTTGTGATGTTATTGGTGTTGTCGCACGTGGTTGTGCCCATGGCTAATCGGCATAAGTATGAATTCGAAGTGAACTATATCAAGGATCCGGTTCACGTGGTTGACAGAAATATGCACCGCGAGCTTGAGCCCGGCACCATAGCATATTTTTATTCTTTTCACCCGGCATCGATTTCGGGCGATAATT
Source organism: Flavobacteriales bacterium (assembly GCA_044353065.1). Taxonomy (GTDB): domain Bacteria; phylum Bacteroidota; class Bacteroidia; order Flavobacteriales_D; family Sanyastnellaceae; genus JAIBBG01. The sequence continues at coordinate 2,211 of JBILCQ010000310.1, forward strand.
TCTCGCTCGAGAAATGGAAAGATGGAAAGCTTACCTATAAGCTGATTTCTTCCAGTGCCAAGTATTTGCCGGAGAGTGGTAAATGGCGAATTACGAATGCTCAAATTCGAACCTTTGATGAGCAGGGCGCCAAAACACTTGAGTTAAGGGCAGAGATGGATACCCTTTTACCCATGGATGAGCATGATTTCGGGCTTCGTGCAGCGGTGACTTCAGCGATGGGCTATAAGGAATTGACCTCGTTTATAGAAGCTCAAAGACTCGGAGGTTCCGGACGCGTTGCCGAGTTTGAAGTGGAGCTTTACAATCGCACTTCTTCACCGTTTTCAATTTTTGTTTTGACTTTAATAGGTGTTTCGATTGCTTCGCGCAAACAACGTGGTGGTACAGGCGCGCATCTGATGCTCGCAGTTGTCATTGGTTTTATATTCGTTTTTATTGCCCGAATAACGACGGTTAGTTCAATGAATCTTGGTTTCCCTACCTGGCTTGCTGCGTGGGTTCCGAATATTCTCTTTACCGGAGTGGGGCTGATTCTTTATTCGCGCGCTCAGAAGTAGAATAGATT
>JBILCQ010000311.1:0-2777 GCA_044353065.1 Flavobacteriales bacterium
ACTCAGTTTTAAATGCAGTATGCTCGATGAAAACGGAACCTTGTGGCTAGGCACCAATGGAGCAGGGCTATGGAAAATTCAGGGCAATTCGGTTGAACAACATGCTTTGATTGGTCACAGTCCATCGAGTAACATTTACTCGATGACATTGGATAGACAAGGTCATTTATGGCTTACTACAGATAAAGGACTCATGGAGTTCGATTATAATCAATGGACGCCTCGGTATTGGTCAGGTGACGGTCCGTCGAATGCGGCGAAAATGTCACCGGTCATGCAACAAAACCTACATGCTATTGGTATTTCAGTCAATCATCTTGATCATGCGTTACTCTCAGTCCAGGATAATAGCACTCAAAAGCGCTCCCTAGTTTATTTCGATGGTAACAGATATTCCGAACTCGCCGGTAATTTTGAAGCAAATGTTGTTTATGAAGATTTGGATGCCATAACATGGATGGGTAATGGCGGCTACAAGCTGGAAAATGGTAAATTCAAATCTGTCATTAAACTTCCGATGGGGTTAATCACATGCGCAATGCAAGATGAGTCAGGCGATGTGTGGTTGGGGATTGATGGCCCCGGGATTTATCGTTACAACGGAATAGAGTTGAAGTATTACGGCAATGATCATGGATTCAACGACTTGCGAATAACATCCATTCATCAGGATAAGTATGGAAAGATTTGGATGGCAACCGAAAATCTCAAATCAGATAGTGATGAAGGAGTTTCCTACTTTGAAGCCGGGTTGTTTCATCATCTGCAAGATGCTGTGGATTGTCCCATACTATCGGTGAACACCATTGCATCCGACAAAAAGGGAAACGTTTGGTTTGCGGGTGATAATGGATCACTTGTGAGATTCAACGGTCGAGGTTTTGCGACAATAGCTATTCCTGCGACATCTGTGCAATAAATAGGACCATTAATTTTAGCCCCATGAATAATCCTTCTCTGTACGCGTCTGCACCTAATTACTACTTATATTATTTTGATTTAGTCGAGAGCAATGAACTCATCGCTGAATTGAAAAAGAATAGGGCAGAAGTTGTTGCCTTTCTAGAGGCAATTCCCGATAATCGATGGGATTTTGCCTATGAGCAAGATAAGTGGACAGCTGCTCAAGTAATTCGACACATCATTGAAACTGAGCGAATCTTCGCTTATCGCGCGTTGCGATTCTCCCGTTTTGATTCCACACCATTGGCGGGTTTCAATGAAAATCATTATATCGAGAAATTGAAAGCGATTCAATTTACGCGCTCGGGGCTTGTCAACGAGTTTAAAACAGTTCGTGATTCGACTATTAGTTTGTTTGATTCTATGACCAGCGAGATGTTGGCATACATGGGCGAAGCCAATGGTTTGCCGGTGAGTGCTGAAATGCTTGGATTCATGATTGTTGGGCATACTGCACACCATGTGAGTATTATTGAAACGAGATATCTTGACTAAGTGTTATTCGTAGACTTCATCCATATTGAATAACAATTTTCGTCAATAAAAATTCCCTGATAATTCCGATTAAAAAAAATCCCACGATTTAAATCGTGGGATTCTTTAATTTATTTAAAAGGCTTTTTATCTCGCGCTTATACTCGCTCGACAACCATCGCGCTTGCGCCACCGCCGCCATTGCAAATACCGGCGCCACCGATTTTAGCATTGTTTTGAGCCAATACATGAAGCAGTGTAACGACAATACGAGCGCCCGAACAACCCAGAGGATGGCCGAGCGAAACAGCGCCTCCGTTTACGTTCACTTTAGAAGAATCGAGTCCCATTTTTTGCATGTTCACTATACCTACAACAGAAAACGCTTCATTCAACTCCACGAATTCCAAATCAGACATGGCAAGCCCTGCCTTCGAAACAGCTTTTGGCAATGCAAGCGATGGAGTAGTGGTAAACCATTCCGGTGCTTGCTCGGCATCAGCGTAACCACGAATCTTACCTAGCGGCTTTAATCCCAGCGATTCCATTTTTTCTTTACTCATCAACACAAGTGCAGCTGCTCCATCATTCATCGTGCTGGCATTCGCTGCAGTTACAGTTCCTTCTTTCGAAAAAGCCGGACGCAAAGCAGCAACTTTGTCAAAGTTTACATTCTTATATTCTTCATCTTCTGAAATCGTAATTACCTCGCCCTTACGACCGGTCAATTGCAGTGGTACAATTTCGTCGGTGAACTTACCGGCCGACCAAGCTGAGGCCGATCGCTTATAACTTTCAATAGCGAAAGTGTCTTGATCTTCTCGTGTGATATTGCATTCTTTCGCACACATGTCGGCTGCAACACCCATGGCGTAGTTGTGATATACATCGGTTAGCCCGTCTTTCGACAGACCATCAATCATACTCACATTACCATATTTATTTCCCCATCTCATGTTCTCCGAATAGAAAGGCACTTGGCTCATGTTTTCCATTCCGCCGGCCACTACTACATCGGCATCACCTAGCATAATACTTTGGGCGCCTTGCATAATGGCTTTCATACCGGAAGCACATACTTTATTGACGGTTGTGCAAGCAACCGAGTCGGGGAGCCCAGCGAACTTAGCCGCTTGACGAGCGGGTGCCTGACCCAAATTGGCTTGCAGCACGCAGCCCATGATTACTTCATTTACTTGGCCTGCATCAAGCTGAATTCGATCGAGCGCACCTTTAATTGCGGCAGCACCCAATTTAGTAGCTGAAACAGAGGATAACGATCCGCCAAAACTCCCCATTGGAGTGCGGATAGCAGAAACGATAAAAACTTCTTTCATTGA
>JBILCQ010000312.1:0-2772 GCA_044353065.1 Flavobacteriales bacterium
CCGCACCAATTGTTGAACGTTCCGTTGATTTCAGGAACACTATAGTTGAATGCTGCATCACTCATATCCACTTGAAAGGTCACATCAAATGGACCCGTGCTTTGTCCGCAAAGAGCGCAAGAATTCCAACAAACGGGTTCGAGCACTTCATCTTGAGTCACAACCAACAATCGATTGGTAAACGCATCGGTAGTGATTGTGCAAGGAGTTCCGGGCGTAAGTGACTCTTGTCCCGACCAGTTATCGTGACTGAATTTGTACTCGTAAGTTCCTTCTTGCAAGGAAACTGTGATAGACCATATTCCGTCACCATCATTATCCTGCATGGCCGTGCAGTTTCCACACCAGCCGTTGAATGTGCCATTCACTTCAGGAGTATTGAACCCGGTTTGCTCACTCATATCTACTTGAAAAGTGATATCGTAAAAGACGGGGGCAGATGCACACTCCACACAAGCACCCCAGCATACCACGGGCAACACAACATTTTGTGTAACAACCAAAGAGCGATTGGTAAACCCGAAATTCGTAACAGTGCAAGGGCTGCCTTGTAAAAGATTCTCTTGCGTAAACCAGCTGTCTGCGGCGAATTTGTACTCATAATTTCCTGCAGGCAGATCCGTCGTAGCCTCCCATATATTATCGCCATCGGCGTCTGTCATTGGAAAACATCCACCGCACCAACCGTTGAACGAGCCGTTCACTTCGGGTGTTGTAAAACCGCTTTGCTGCGACATATCGACACGAAAGGTGACGTTGAATGCTTGCGCAGAAAGGTTGATTAAAAGAGCGAATACAACTAGAGCTGTTTGGGTAATTTTTAGTTTCATGTGAACTTTGTTTGTGGCGAATATATACTAATTGTTATTTGTACAAAATGTTTGCTGTTATGCGAATTTGAATTAATTTCGAACCACATCAAGATGTAGTGATGTTAGATAGCTCTTCTATTATTTTCGCGCCTCGCTTTCGAAATGGAAAAAATACAAAAGCCTATACCCAAAGCCACTCAATCGGAGGATATGTATTCCATTCCTATTGACGCCTTCTTTAAGTCAGCCTTTTCTGTCGACTGTGTAATATTCGGTTATCACCAAGGTGATCTAAAAGTGCTGTTGATTCAACGTGGTGCCGAACCATTTGAGAATTTTTGGGCATTACCCGGAGACTTGGTTTATCCGCATGAAGACCTCGATACAGCTGCATACCGTGTATTGCACGACCTAACATCGATTGATGACGTAGGCATGAAACAGGTACAGACATTTGGAGGTGTGAATCGCCACCCATTGGGACGTGTCATTACGGTTGGCTATATGGCTTTGGTAGAACTCACTGACATCCATCCGGTGGCATCGCATTGGGCCAAACAAACCAAATGGCACAGCTTAAGTAAGCTGCCTAAACTCGCCTTCGACCACCGCGAAATTCTAGATGCTTCGTTTGAGCGTTTAAAGACGTTGATCGCCGAAGAGCCAATTTGGACGCGTGTAATTCCGGAGAAATTCACCATTACCGAATTTCAAGATGTATTCGAAACGATCCTCGGAAGAACATTCGACAAGGGTAATTTCCGCAAGAAAATACAGCACGTTAAATTCCTCAAGAAACTCACCGAGACACAACAAAACGTGCGTCACCGCCCATCGCAGCTCTATGCTTTTGATGCGAAGATGTTTGAGAAGTATCGGGATAGAGGGTTTGTCTTTGATTTTTAGGGGTAGAGGATTGTAGGAGTATAGGATTGAAGGATTGTAGGATTGTAGGGAGCGCATGTCTTCTGTGCAGAAGAGAGCCTATTGGTTGCTTCATTTCGCTTCACGATTTCGTCAAAGAGTTAGCCTTATCCCATTTATAAAGATCTCACGGCTGAAGCCGTGGGCTGGGTAAAAGCCGTGGGCAAAGCAAAAGCAGCTCGATACTCACCCCCTCACCCCTTACACCTTACCCCTTCTCACCTCGCCCATAAAAAAAGCCCCGCTCACGCGAGGCCTTTTCATTCCTTAAATCAATTCTTACTTCACAAGTTGAACTGCGCGACGAAGCAGTTCTGTATTGTTTTCCATGGTCACTACATAGGTTCCAGCTGGAAGCATGCTTACATCGATTTGTGTGCGACGCATTGAGGTAAGCGACGCTGAATAGACCGGACGACCGGCCATGTCGGTTATCGTTACGCGATTAATCTCACCTTTTTTGGAATCGATGGTGAGCATTTCGCTCGCTGGGTTCGGATAGATAGAAAATGTAGACTCTACACTCTCATCGACCCCAACAGCGCAGATTGCACAGCTGCCCCAGCAAACCGGATCGAGTTCCGTCGGTGCAGTAACATTAATGGTTCTATTGGTAAAACCAGACTCAGTCAATGTGCATGGACTTCCGGGAATGAGCTCCTCTTGTCCTGACCATAGGTCATGTGAAAACTTGTACGTGTGCGTTCCCACAGGCAAGGAAACAGTAACAGTCCAAATATCGTCGCCGTCAGGATCAGACATGGCCGTGCAGTTGCCACACCATTCATTGAATGTTCCGTTTACTTCGGGAGTGGTATACGCAAAATCAACGTTTGACATATCCACTGAAAAAACCACATTGTAGGGTCCTGTGCTCTGTCCACAGGCAGCACAGCTCGACCAACACACCGGATCCAACGTCATGTCGGCATCCAATACTAAGGTTCTGTTGGTGAAAGTACCTGAAGTCGTAGTGCATGAACTACCTGCAGCCAAAGACTCCTGCCCTGTCCAACCGTCATAGCTGTATTTATAC
>JBILCQ010000313.1:0-2761 GCA_044353065.1 Flavobacteriales bacterium
ACCGCCTCTTTTTAAATCTGCTTGATCTTGATCTTCTGTCCTACCGCAAGCTTGTTTTCCTTCAAACCCTTGTTGAGGTGTTTGATTTCGTTTACCGTTACCCCTTTGGCATTTGCAATTTTGGTAAGGGTGTCGCCCTTCTGAATAGTGTAGTACTTGTATTTGACAGGAGCTTCAGTCTTTTCTGTTTTAACCGGTTCGGCTTTGGGAGTTGTTTCGGCAGATTGTTGGTAGTTTTCTTCTTCGCCCGACTCTTTATTGACTGCAACTTCACTTTCGGGCTTTTGGGTGGCAGTTGGTGCCGGCTTTTCTTCGTAAATCGTCTTCTTCGTACGTGTCTGAATCTTCAATGTTTGGCCCGGCACGATGCGAGAGTTCTTGATTTTATTCCATTTGCGCAAATCGGCCAGACTTACATTGTATTTGTCGGAAATTGTTCCGAGCGATTCACCCTTGCGCACTTTGTGCGATTTCCAGGTGTTTTCCCAAATTATTTTGCCCGGCTTTTCTTCGAGGGAATTCGCTGTGCTTGCGAGTAGCTCCGGTTCATAGATTTTGACTTCACTCTGTGCGTACACTAAATCTTCATTGGCTAAAAAAAGACCCACTTTGTTGACCGGAAGAATCAAGTAATGCTTGTTCCCATTCGCCGGAACTTCTTTCAACTTGTATGTGCCATTTAAGAAGGCAATGTCGTCGGTAGGCATGTCGATGACTTTAGACAAAGCCAGAAAATCGACGCGTTTTGATACACCGACCGTGTCCGTTTCGTAGAAGGTTATAAGGGGCTTTGTTGGATAAATGTTGTACTCAGAGGCATAGCTCATCACGTAGTTCACCGCGATGAATGCCGGCACATATCCCTGAGTTTCCTTTGGAAGGAAAGGCTTAATTGCCCAGAAGTCGCGCTTACCACCCGAGCGGCGGATAGCTTTGTTTACATTACCTGGGCCGCTGTTATAAGCCGCCAAGGCAAGTTGCCAGTCGCCGAATGTTTTATAAAGAGACTTCAGATATCGGCAAGCGGCATCGGTTGATTTGTAGGGATCGAAACGCTCATCTTGATAGCTCGATACTTCGAGACCATACATTTTGCCTGTGCCCACCATGAACTGCCAAAGTCCGCCTGCACCTGCATGTGAAATAGCAACGGGGTTGAGCGCCGATTCCACAATTGCGAGATATTTCATTTCCAATGGAATGTCATATTTGGCCAAATACTCCTCAAACATGGGGAAGTACAATTCCGACATGCCTAATACTTTCTTCGAAATATCGCGGCGGCGTGCAGCGTAGAGATTGATAAAGCCCTGTACGGTGCTGTTATATACAAGATTGAAGGGAGTGTTGCGATCCAGAACTGCCATTCGGCTGGCCACTACTTCCGGAGTAAAGGAAGGAACGGTTTCGGGAGAATATCCGAATGCATTCAACAAGCATTCATCGCTGCTGAAGCAATAGTGGTTTAAGTAACCCGCCACTAAAATATTGTCGATTTCAAGTAATTCCGGGTCGTCCGGTCTTACGGCCAGAGCCGGTATGGTGTCGCTTGTGGGATGCGCCGCGCCTGCAAGAGCGGTGCAGATAAACAAGCAGAGGATTGCGAGCATTTTCATGATTTCCCGGTTTTTAAGTTAGTACAGGTTTGTTAGCGACAAGGGATGATTTTCGCTAACTGAATTCAAGAGCTCAAATTGTGCTATAAATGAATATCGCAGACTAGCTGCGAGATACTTTATTAACACAAGGCTGCGTATTGACGCGCATAGCCAACCAATACGTCACGAAACTTATTTGGTTTCAGGCTTGTCCTTGGACTCTGTTGGCTCGCCCTTACTTGCGTTTTTGAATTCCTTGACGCCCTGACCAATTCCTTTCATCAAATCCGGAATTTTTTTAGCGCCAAACAGAATGATGATTGCCAGTAAAATCCAAAGCCATTCTTTTCCTTGTAGTCCCATTTTTCTAACGTTTTAATCCCTTCGGGGCGTCAAATATAGTTGTCAAACTCAAAAGTTCGTGTTTATGGTATGACAACATTGTCGATTAATCGGATCTCTCCAACGAAAGCAGCAACCAGCAGCACCGCCCGTTCGGAAGGCCAATCCTCAATTGGTTCGAAGGTGCGCGCATTTACCAATGCGCAGTATTCAACCTTTAGGTTTTCAACCGACTCAAGTTTTACTCGTGTTTGATGAAGTAGTTGACCGGGCGTATTCGTTCGGCCTGCATCTGCCGCTTCGAGGAGTGCTTTGCTTATTGAAATTGCAACAGGCAGATCCGAAGGAGTTAAACGCCGATTCCGGCTACTCATAGCCAAGCCACTCGATTCTCGAATGGTCGGAGCGGCGATAATGTCTATCGGAAACTTTTCCTCCAAAGCCATCCGCTTGATGAGCATCAACTGCTGGAAGTCCTTTTCTCCGAAAAAGGCCTTGTTGGGGTGCACAGCTTCAAATAGTTTTTTCACGATGGTAAGCACACCGTTGAAATGGCCAGGCCTATAAAATCCCTCCAGACTATGCGAAAGTGGACCGTAATTCCATTGAGATGTATGCTCCTCGGGAGCGTACATTTCACCTATTTCGGGACAAAAAACCGCGTGACATCCGGAAGCTTCCAGCAAAGCCAAATCGGCATCTAATGTTCTCGGGTATTTTAGCAGGTCTTCTGCGTTGTTGAATTGTGTAGGGTTGACGAATATGGAGGCCACAACCCTGTCGCATTGCTGTGAAGCAAGCTCCAAGAGTGAGACGTGACC
>JBILCQ010000314.1:0-2755 GCA_044353065.1 Flavobacteriales bacterium
CGCTACTGTCGACATTGATTGTTTGATCGTTGTAGTTGTTTGGAAAGTTCATAGTGCGTGAAATTTTAAGACGAAGATATAATTATTTGCACCGATGCTAATCGTTAAAAAGGGATAAGCTAAAAGATGAAGGTGTGAGGGGTAAAGGACAAAGTACAAATTACGAAGTATAAAGTGTCCTTCACTCGCCACTTGCCACTCGTCATTCGCCACTCGTCATTCGTGGTTCGCCACTACTTCCCGCCGAAGTATTCGACGATGTTATTCTCTGTCTCGTAAAGCTTGATGCTGTGCAGCTGATGTTCTTCGTTGGAGAGATAGGGCTCGAGTTGCTCCCAAATGGCGATGACAACGTTTTCGCACGAGGTCATCTTTCCCTCCAAGAAAGGTACGTCTAAATTGAGATTGCGATGGTCCATCTTCGAGAGCACGTGCTCCTCAATGATGTCGCTCATGAACTTAAGATCAATGCAATAGCCGGTATCTGTCTGAGGCGCTCCTTTCACGGTGACAAACAAGTCATAATTGTGCCCATGCCAATTCGGATTCGCGCATTTCCCGAAGGTTTTCAAGTTTGTGGCTTCATCCCATTTCGGGTTCCACAACTTATGTGCAGCGTTGAAACGCTCTCTTCGGGTAACATATACAGTTTTCATGTCGATCATTCTTTCTTCAAAGGTAAGCTCGGTTGGCGAGCGACTTTCTTTTCGTAGTAACATTGCACAGAGGGTTTTGGTTCATTACCAACCGTCATTGATTTTTACCTTATGATAGTAGTAACAGGAGCTTCCGGCTTTATTGGCAGTTGCCTCATTGGCCGCCTTAATCAGGATCGGTTTAACGATATCGTCGCAGTGGATGATTTTAAAGGACTGTCGACCCATCCTTCTCATGAAAGGACCGGAGTGAATTTGCGCGACAAGCAAATCATGGCGCGCGTCGATAGAACTGAATTTCATCAATGGTTGCGTGATAACGAGGATCAGGTGCAGTTCGTTTTTCATATCGGTGCACGCACCGACACCACCGAATTCAATCGAGAGGTTTTCGATGAATTGAATCTCAATTTCTCAAAACAAATCTGGAAGATTTGCGCCGAGTTAGCCATTCCTATGGTTTATGCATCATCAGCTGCTACCTACGGTGGAGGTGAGCTTGGGTATGACGATGACCATTCGATTATACCTCAATTGAAGCCACTCAATCCGTATGGAGATTCAAAAAACGACTTCGATATATGGGCACTTCAGCAGGAAGCTGCGCCATTCTTCTGGGCAGGACTGAAGTTTTTCAACGTGTATGGCCCAAATGAATATCACAAAGAGCGCATGGCATCTGTTATTTTTCATGCCTACCATCAAATAGCAGAGAAGAGCAGCATGAAGCTGTTTCGCTCACATCGCGCTGAGTATGTGGATGGCGGACAAATGCGCGACTTTGTGTATGTGAAGGATGTTGTAGAGGTATGCATGTTTCTCATGCATCATCGAAAGGACAGTGGTATTTACAATTTGGGATCCGGAGAAGCCCGTTCTTTTCTCGATTTGGCCAAAGCTACTTTTAATGCGATGGGCAAGGAACCTTCGATTGAGTTTATTGATACGCCGGCTGATATCCGCGATAAATATCAATACTTCACTGAGGCCAATATGAGTAAACTCAAGTCGATTGGCTACGACAAAAGCTTTCATACCCTGGAAGAAGGCGTTAGCGATTATGTGGGTAACTACCTTTTGAAAGGGCCATGTTATTACTAGTATAACGCTAAGTCAAAACCGATCATCTCCAACGAATCACATGAAATAGATCACCCCTTATCCCTTACCCCTTATCCCTTTCATTCCTATCTTCGCTGAACCAAATATGCGTGCTGTTGTTCCTACAATAAATCGCGCCCAATGAACTACATGATAATTGATCCGGAAACTCCTAAAGAGTTGAGCCAATCTGAAAAGAAAGTAGCTGAAAATGTTTACTCCATCCTCGAGCAAATAGGGGAGGATCCTTTGCGTCAAGGGCTGCTAAAAACTCCGGAGCGCGTGGCTAAAGCATATTCTTTCATTACTCAGGGCTATGAGCAAGACGCACGCAAGATATTGCGTAGCGCCATGTTCGATGAGGACTACAGCGAGATGGTTCTCGTAAAGGATATCGAGCTTTACAGTTTATGTGAACATCACATGCTGCCATTTTTCGGAAAGGCGCACATTGCCTATATACCGAATGGTAAGATCGTTGGGTTGAGCAAAATACCTCGTATTGTGGATGTATTCGCGCGACGACTGCAAGTTCAAGAACGCCTCACCATTGAGATTCGCGATGCCATTCAAGAAACACTCGATCCGGCAGGGGTAGCCGTAGTAATAGAAGCCCAACACCTTTGCATGCAAATGCGTGGAGTTAGCAAGCAGAACTCGGCAACAACCACCAGCGCATTTAGTGGCTCATTCCTCGAGGATAATAAGACACGAAAGGAGTTCATATCTCTAATCGGATCGAAACTATCCTAGATTTCTTACACGTATTTCACTTTTCGAAATCAGAGGTGTGTCACACTAGCCATTCGCAACTAGTCATTAGTCATTAGTAGCTAGTCATTCGCCATTCGATATTGAGACTATCTTTGTTCCGTGAAAAAGATAGCTGTCATCGATTGTGGTACGAACACATTCAATCTTCTCGTAGCTGAGGTCACTCGCGACAGCTGGAATGTTATCTTTCACAACAAAGTAGCCGTGAAATTAGGAGAGGGAGG
>JBILCQ010000315.1:0-2752 GCA_044353065.1 Flavobacteriales bacterium
CTCCAACGGCTTCCACTTTACGGTTGCTTCACTAACATAATTATAAACGCCGGGAGTTGAAGTAAGATTAGCTAAAATAATAGCAGTGTTTGGCATTGGAGTTTCCACATATAAACTTCCCGAGTTCACTACCTTCGTCGTAGCAGTTACTACCCTGCCATCTGTAAACTCCAACGATATTCGATATTCTGAATTTTGATCTAACCCAATAATTTCGTCACCATCCGGTGAATTGTCGATTGGAACAAAATAATAAACCGTTTGTTCCGGACCATAAAAAATCCCATTCAACGAACGGTTCGACATCGTTTCGGATATCAACTCATATTCTGCCTTAACCTCCCCGTTTTGGATGCGCTCTACAACTTTCCTAACAAAATCTTCATCCTTGTATTCCGAGCTATCCCGAATGGCCGCATAAGCATTGTTGTCGCCTTCACCCAAAAACGTTTTGTTGATTTTAATCCACTGCGTGTCGAGGTCGCTAGAGATTCCATCACCATTAGGATCCGGATCCAACAGACCGAAAATGATAGTCGTGTTTTTATATGGCGCATTCAAATCAACCTCGGTCTTGCAAGAGGCAAAAACAACAACCAGTGCGAGGAGAAAAATAATCGTTTGTTTCATAGTAAACGTAATTTACAACAAGGCACAAATGTACCCTATTGTAACTGAAACGAGGTGACCTAAATCGAAAGAAAATTGCCTGACCTAACAGCGCGATAAACCCACCCTATACTTTCCATTATAGCGCCAACAAAAAGGCCATGGTATCAACACCATCGGCATACTCCCACAAGGCGGGGCGCTGACTACCTCCAAACGGAATGTCGCGGTGGCTGACAACGCACTGAATCTCTTCTGCGCGCGACATCAAGCTTTCGCGCAACGCTTCTTCTTGCTCATAATACTCGTAATACAAGCTTCCCGTGGGGGATGCCAGCGAAGCATCTTCCTTCAACAATAAAAAACCGTTATCGAGCAATTGCTCATTGTTGAGTAGCCACACGGCTTTGTTGTAATCATAGTTGTTGGCGTATTTGTGATGATGAATGATGGCGTTGTAGTCAAACAGCGCATTAAAAAGCTTGTCGATCTGAAAGCCCTCAGGTAAATAGACCTTCGACACATTACGGCAACCCAATCCGAAATAGGCAAAGACATCACGTCCAAGCGCCTTCAGTTCATCATCCGTTTCCTTGCCACTCAAAATTGCAACGCTCGTTCTACTCTTGCGAATAATGTGCGGCACATGGCCGAAATACTGCTCGAAGTAGCGCGATGTATTGTTGCTGCCCGTGGCTATCATGGCTTCCGCATCTTTCATTAAGCCGGTAGCAAACATCAACTGTCCTTCAACCGATTCATCCAAGCGCATCAAAATCTTGAAGAGAGCCGGCATCAACAGATTATCATCTGACGAAAGCTTCACAAAAGCTATGTGACCGCTCAAGAGCGCGCTCAACACATCGTGTAAGCCGACCAGAGGAAGATTTCCCGCGCAAATAACTCCAACCTTCTTTGGCGTAGCATCATCCTTCCACGCGTAGCGTTCCAGCCAGCTACCGATTCTATGAGCAGTCAGCTCTTCACTCCACGCGAACAAAGCCCTCCGAATGTTGTTCTCTGTGAACCATCCGTTGTGATGCACATGCGTTTCGATGATTCGATTCAGCTCTGCGAATTCTTCCTCGGTCACTCCCGACTCATAGCCGGGCCAAGCCGAAGAGGTGCCCAAAGCACCGAATATTCGACCCCACTGATCGATTGCACGAATTCGGTATTCCGATGGTTTACGCATACTTCACAAGGTGTTATTTTTGTGCCGCAAAATTAGAAAGTATAGACTATGGCTATCATGATTACCGACGAATGCATCAACTGTGGTGCATGTGAACCAGAATGTCCCAACCACGCTATCTACGAAGGTGGCGCCGAATGGAAGTATTCGGAAGGCACAGGGCTTCGCGGTATTTTCTCTCCACTTGGAAAGACAAATGAAATCGACGCCGACTCCAATCAAACACCGGTGAGCATGGATGTTTACTACATCGTTTCGGATAAATGCACCGAATGTGTGGGCTTTCACGACGAACCTCAATGCGCTGCTGTATGCCCGGTAGATTGCTGTGTAGATGACCCTGCACACCGTGAAACGGAAGAGCAATTGAAGGCGAAGAAAGAATTCATGCACTTGTAAGATTATCGAACGATAATCTCATCGCAGAATAACCAAGAGGCTTCGCCCGGCGCATCGTGCCATTCGGGGCAAGGGCCATGGTTGGCAGAAATCATTTTCACGAAGCGGGCCTTTTCATGGATGCCTGAAAGCAGAAATGACTCAAAGAATTCTCCGTCTTTCTTTTCATCGGTTTTCGTTTCCACTCGGCCCACCAATCGCCATTCACTTCCATTTTCACTGATGAAATACTCCACTGATTTCGGAAGGAAAACCCAGGCATTGCCATACATAAACCAACGAGTTTCCAATTCGTGAATCTCGGTTACAGAACCCAAATCAATTATGGCTTCCATATCCTCTCCTCGAGCGGCTTGCCACGCACCGTCTCGGAAATTGGTGGAGCCCAATCGGCCATCGACCAGCGCCTTAGCTCCTCCTCCGGTATAATAAGGCGATGGCTCATAAGAAAGCTTCAGCGAATCGCCCAGCGCTAGATGCGGTTCAAACCACCACATCATGGGCTCGTTGTAACGCATATCGCTCATCACGGCCTCTGCCGTGAGCAAC
>JBILCQ010000067.1:0-9507 GCA_044353065.1 Flavobacteriales bacterium
CTCGGTGGCATCTGGGCACTGATCGTCTTCGGCATGCAGCGTCAGCGTATACGGAGTGGCGCTTGCCATGTCGCCGGTGGTTTGCAATTCGAAATAAGCAATACCCGGTGAAAGACTCTGCTGAGTCATGGTTATTGCTGCAAGTCCGGGCGCGGGTGGATCGAATGCGTATGTGATGGTAATGTTTCTCGACAAATTGATATTTGAGGCCTGCACTGTAAATGCTAGCAATTCTCCGGCGCAAACTTCAACGGCATCGTTGGTAGCACCTGGATTGTCGGTATAAGTAACACCTGTTCCAACGCTGGTTACCGGAACCGCATCGAAAGTTGTTAGGGTAACAGCACAGTCGCGCACAGCAACCATAAAGCTGTAGTGAATCGTTCCCAGATTTGTACCGTTAGGCGCTGTAATAGTAATGTTTATAGGAATGGTATATACCTGTGTCGGTGAATTGGCAGGTAAAGCCGGGGGAGTCCAATTGATTGTGGCTGATGATGCATCAACTTGGTTCAGGGTAAGCCCTGTAGGAATAAAGAAACCGCCAACAGGTGTTGGAACATTGCCTCCGGTGCCGGAGGTGTACTGGTCATCCAGGGCATACGTTGCGGAGTATCCGGCAGGTAGATTAAGGTCAAGTAAATGTTCTTCCGCCAAAGTGGAGCAGAAATAGGAAATATAGTTTCCAGCCGGGTCTGGTAAAACATCGATTAAACCGTAACCTGTTCCAGTTGTATTGATTGTTGAAAAGATGAAAGCATCTTGCAGGAAAATCGGGTTCGAGTTTTCAAAGTAATAACTCCAGTCCATACCACTGTAGGCAGCAGTCCAGGTGCAGCCGGCTCCAAGGGTTACAGTAGTTTCATAGGTGAGTTTCTTGATGCCCAAATTGGCACTCGACGGGTTGTTGCATGAGCTGTTGAGAAGTTCAGCCGGACACAAGTCCGATATTTCGATAACAGAGTTAGGAGAGTTAGGATTATTTACTGCAATAGCTGAAAACGCGGTGAAGGCGGGTCCTGAGCAAGATGCATCGGCGGTGAAGGCAATGTCTACAGTTGCAGGATAGGGAGTAGCGTTTAACGCCAGTCCATAGCAATCCACATATAGGTTCAATGTAACATTATACTGATCCCCTGCTAAGCTTTCCCAGGTAATATTTCCTCCAAGAACGGTTTGCGCGTGCATGGCAGATGAACACAACGTTAGCAGTAACAGGAAGTTTTTTATAATTCGGAGCATGACCATGGTGACCTCAGATGATTCGTTTTGTGGCTTCTACTTACAAATTCAAGGGTAGTGAATTCTAACTTACCTTTCGTTATGTCTATCATGCCTTTTCAACAATTCAAGATGAACTATTCAAGCAACACGACAATGTGTGAAAATAAGCAGTTTCACCTTTCACTGAAAGTAAAACTTTGAGCCCACTAATTACCCCAGTTAAAGACTCACAAACCGGTGAAAAGATTGCATCCAAAAAAAATGTCGCCGGATTGCGGCGACATTTCAAGAAAGTTTCTTTATTCTAACGCTTGATGAACGGTGTGTTCACCATGTTGGTTGTGTAATTGATTTGAATAAAATAACAACCTGCTTCGAGCATGTTCACGGGAATTTCCATGCGGTTTTCCGACAAATTATTGCCAGACAATACTATTCTACCGTTGATGTCGCGCACATTCCACTGGTTAAAACCGGATTCAGATTGTATGAATAACGTTTCCTCGGTTGGATTGGGAAACAGTTGAAAAGAATCAGCTGATTCCTTTGCCGACTCAACGGACGATGGTACTGGCAACAAGACCGCGTCAATCACGTGAACTACACCGTTATCAGCGATGATGTCGGCTACGATAACCTGCGCGTTGTTGATGAATACACCGTTACCGTTGATGGTTACAGTTACATCTGCACCATTCAGCGTAGCGATCACCTGACCGTCTGACAAATCAGTTGAAAGGGCTGATGCACCTACTACGTGGTACAACAAAATCTGAGTCAAAAGACCTGTTGGGTCTGCAAGCAATGCATCGATGGTTCCGGCTGGAAGTGCAGCGAATGCAGCATCGGTTGGAGCAAACAAGGTCAATGGACCAGGACCTGACAATGCACCCTGAAGACCGGCAGCCAATACTGCGGCTTCCAACGTGTTGTGAACGTCGCTGTTCACGACGATGTCCAAAATGGTGGTTGCCGGAGGTTCTATGCCGCAAGTTTCGCGAATGATTTCGAGAAAATTAGTCGATACCGAAAGGCATTCCGCCGCCATCATTCCGCTAATGTTTGAGCCTGGAGTCAGTGTGTTTTCATCGATATCTCCATTAAAGGAAACGCCATAAACCCAATACACGCCATCTTCGAATTGATCCATATCCAAGGTGCTTTCTGCATACCAGGTAATGATTGCGTTGTTTGTGTCGGTCAATACGTAGATGTAGTTGACACCAATCAGACTTGAGTTGCTCACAATGATTGGATCGTTGATGGTATCCGAACATTGTTGAACGCTTCCGCTCACCAGAGCAACCTCGCTTCCCCAGCATTCAGGGATATTGCTGGAGCCGGGAGTTGGTGCTTGCAACACATAGGCAGAATGGTCGAATGCTGCACCACCGTCTGGAACTCTGGAGAAAGACGAGGTAGAATTACCGGCCACGTCTAGAATGGGTTGATTGGGTGTGAGAGCGGCGGTCAGCCCATCATCGGGTCCGTCTCCGGATGTGTATACAATAGCATCAACCAGATTGGTTGAAGATACCGGTGTTCCTGTAGGCCAATCAGCGCCGCTGCCCAAATACAGCGCTATTGCATCTTGGCCATTTTGAATAGACCCTGAAGCGTTGTAGGTCAGCGTATCGTCAATACCGGCCATTTGCTGTGAGCCCAGCAAGAAAAACCCGGACTCGTCTGTTGTTTTTCCGGCCAAGTCGTAAACGTCGTAGGAGGCATCACCCGACCCATTAAAGAAAACCAACACAAGTCCATCCAGCGGAGTATTTGGGGCACCGAATAATTCTACAAATTCTGTTGTGTCGGTACCGGGCTGGTCTTGGTCCACTTCATTGATGCGAACATCTGCTATTTGAGCTGCGATTACGTTGCTCACGCAAACCAAAAGCAAAAGGAGAATTTTTTTCATGAACGTGTGATTTGATTTTTTTAGGGCTGCAATTTCATTCATTTTTATAAAAAGCTTCTTGATTTTATTTCATTTCAGCTTCATACAATTCCATTGGCGGACAAGTACATACCAGGTTACGATCTCCAAAAGCATTGTCAACACGTCCTACCGAGGTCCAGAACTTCATATCACGCAGGCTTGCCATCGGGTATGCGGCCTCTGAGCGTGAGTATGCGTGTGGCCAATGGTCGGCGGTGAGTTCAGCTGCCGTGTGTGGCGCCATTTTCAACAGGTTATCCGCTTTGTCGGCGATACCGGCTTCAACCTGCGCGATCTCTTTGCGAATGCTGATCATGGCATCGCAGAAGCGGTCGAGCTCCGACAACGGTTCGCTCTCGGTGGGTTCAACCATCACCGTGCCTGCTACAGGGAATGAAACAGTTGGCGCGTGGAAGCCATAGTCCATCAGTCGCTTGGCAATATCCTCCACTTCTACTCCGGCTTTTTTGAAGTCGCGACAGTCCAAAATCATTTCATGTGCTACGCGGCCATTGTTACCGGTGTACAACACAGGGTAATGACCTTGCAGACGCTCTTTCATATAATTCGCGTTCAGAATGGCATAGCGCGTTGCATCTGTAACGCCTTGACCGCCCAACATTTTGATGTAGCCATAGGAAATGAGTAAGATAAGAGCACTTCCGAAAGGTGCACTTGATACTCCGCTGATGGCTTGTGGCCCGCCTGTTTTCACATGCACGTTGCCCGGAAGGAAAGGAACGAGTTTGTCGTTTACTCCGATAGGTCCCATGCCTGGGCCGCCACCGCCGTGCGGAATAGCGAAGGTTTTATGCAAATTCAAGTGGCAAACATCAGCGCCGATATTACCGGGTGAGGTTAGACCCACCTGCGCATTCATGTTTGCGCCGTCCATGTAAACCAACCCGCCATTATCGTGTACGATGCGCGTTATGTCCTTAATGGCTTCTTCAAATACACCATGCGTGCTCGGATAGGTAACCATCAAAGCAGCCAAATTGTCTTTGTGCTGCTGTGCTTTCGAAGCGAGATCTACAACATCTACGTTTCCGTTTTCATCACACTTCACAACTATCACTTGCAATCCGGCCATTACCGCTGATGCGGGGTTGGTGCCATGCGCAGAGCTTGGTATGAGGCAGATATTGCGGTGATGGTCACCACGGCTTTCGTGATACGCCATGATGACGAGTAAGCCCGCCAACTCTCCTTGTGCCCCTGAGTTGGGCTGCAATGACATGCCGCTGAATCCGGTGCATTTGCACAAATCGTCGTGCAATTCGCTGATGATTTCCGCGTAACCCTTTGCCTGATCTGCCGGTGCGAAAGGATGGATATCGGAAAACTCCGGCCATGTAAGCGGAATCATTTCACTCGTTGCATTGAGTTTCATCGTGCAGGACCCCAGCGCTATCATGGCGTGTGCAAGCGATAAATCTTTGTTCTCGAGTTTCTTCAAATAGCGAAGCATCTCTGTTTCGCTTCGGTGCGAATTGAATACCGGATGAGTCATGTACGAAGATGTGCGCTCAAATCCTTTCAACGCATCGCTGGCCGCATTGCCGGATTTACCTCCGAGAAGTGCAATGACCTCATGCACGTCGGCCGCGCTCATCGTTTCGTTCACTGAAACACTCACGTGCCCGTCGGCGAAATAGCGGAAATTCACTCCTGCTGCTTCTGCCTTGGTGCGCACTTCAGACTGATTGTCAACTTTTATTTTGAGAGTGTCGAAGAATCGTGTGTTGGTCTGATTGGCACCCATTGCACCTGCGATTTGCAGGGCTTTCTGGTGAATACTGCCGGCAATGGTTTTCACACCATCAGGGCCATGATAGACACCGTATGAAGACGCCATAACAGCAAGCAATGCTTGCGCTGTGCATATGTTGCTTGTTGCTTTTTCGCGACGAATATGTTGCTCGCGTGTTTGGAGCGACATGCGTAAAGCCACATTACCATGGCGGTCTTTCGATACACCAATGATGCGACCTGGCATGTTGCGTTTGAACTCATCTTTCGCACAGAAGAAGGCGGCATGCGGACCACCAAAACCCATAGGCACACCAAAGCGCTGTGAGTTTCCGAAGCAGATGTCAGCGCCCCATTCACCGGGCGGCGTAATGAGTGTGAGCGACATGATGTCGGCAGCGCACGCTACGTGACCGCCCACGGCATGCATGCGGTCTGCAAACGTTTTATAGTCGTTAATCTGACCGCTGTTGTTGGGGTATTGCACCAATCCGCCGATGTAAGTCGCATCGAATTCTGCAGTCGCAAAATCACCGAACACCAATTCGATTTTCAGATGTTTGGCGCGTCCGCGCAGTACGTCGATGGTTTGTGGAAATACTTCGTTGTCCACGAAAAAACGATTGGCTCCAGCTTGTTCCTTTTCTTTTGACAAGCTGTGGAAGAATAGAATCATGGCTTCTGCCGCCGCTGTTCCTTCATCGAGAAGGGATGCGTTCGCAATCGGCAATGCTGTTAGGTCGCTCACCATGGTTTGGAAGTTCAGCAGTGCCTCCAAACGGCCTTGAGCGATTTCCGCCTGGTAAGGCGTGTACGCCGTATACCAACCCGGATTTTCCAGAACGTTGCGAAGGATAACCGTTGGAACAATCGTGGGGTGGTAACCCAGTCCCATGTAGCATTTATTGACTTTGTTCTTCGACGCCTTTTCACGCATTAAACTCAAAAAAGCGTGCTCGGCTAATCCCTCGGCAATCGCCAGGGGCGAATGGTTTCGAATGCCGGAAGGCACCGTTTCATCGATGAGTTGTTCGAGACTTGAAACACCGATGGTGTTTAACATGTGTTTCACTTCATGTGGGCGTGGACCGATATGGCGAGCCGCAAAGGATGTGCTTGACATAGATGTAATGTTGTTGAATGCCTTGTGGCATTCATTGAAATTATAATTGAATTTCGTTGATTATTCTCTGTAAAAACAGTTTCTCCAGGAACGGTTCAAATATAGATGCATGAAGATGCTGCACACAACACACATTTTTCCATATAGAATGAAAAGGAAATCCTAATTTCGCAGCCGTGTCGCAAACGCTCCACATACCGGTGAATGTTTCTCGAGAGGAAGCTTACATTCAGCTCACACCTCAATTAATCGCTTTGTTTAAGGGGGAATCTAATCTGTATGCTAATGCCGCGAATTTCTCGGCCCTTGTGTTTGCGACATTTGGGTTTCATTGGGTTGGATTTTATTGGGTGCATGAACTTGATTTAGTACTCGGGGCGTTTCAAGGCCCGATAGCATGCACGAGAATAGCAAAGGGTAAGGGGGTTTGCGGAACAGCATGGCTCAACAATGAAACGATCGTAGTGCCCGACGTTGAAGCATTTCCCGGTCACATCGCCTGCAGCCCACTATCAAAATCTGAAATTGTAGTGCCCGTGCGAAATAAGGTCGGCGAAGTGATTGGTGTTCTCGATATTGATAGTGCTGTACCCAATGATTTTTCAATGCTGGATCGAAACGCATTGGAGTTATGGGTTCGCATCCTGGAGGAGGCCTGTCATGGATAGAATGCGGGGCTTAATTTTCACTTGTGTCGTTGCTGTTTTTCTGGCAGGATGCGCGCAGGTGCGTTCTATTTCCGGAGGCGAGAAGGATACAGAAGCTCCAAGGGTTGTTTCAGCCGAACCTGCTTTTTTCACACGCGCGTTTTCGGAAAGCAGCTTTACGCTTGAGTTCGATGAGTTTGTTCAGCTTAGTGATGTTCAGCAGGAGTTGCTCATTTCACCACCATTGAAGAAGGCGCCCAAGGTGAAGGTTCGTCAAAAGAATGTAGATGTTTCTTGGACTGATTCGCTAGCAGCCCAAACCACCTATATTTTCCAGTTTGGTAAAGCGATTCGAGATGTAAATGAATCCAACATTCTTCAGGATTTTACCTACGTGTTTTCCACGGGAAGCGCCATCGATTCCTTGCATTGCGAGGGTAACGCTGTCGATGCATTTACGGATAAGCCGGCTTCTTCATTGAAAATTCTGTTGTTCGATTCGCTTTCCCATGTGTTTTTAGCGGATAAACGTCCGGCGTATCTGACCCGTTCCGACGCCGATGGTCATTTCCGCTTTGATTATCTGCGCAGTGGGGTTTTCACCTTGTGTGCTTTGAGCGACGAGAATAACAACAACCGATATGACATCGGGGAATCAATAGATTGGAAGGAGCAGGTGAATTCTGCCATGCCAACCGATTCCACGCTTCATCGCCTGGAGGTAAGCACTCCGCGCGATACGGTCTTTCGTGGATTCAATTACAGCTCGGATTCTTCGGGAGTCGTGAAAAGTCGCTATGATCGTTGGCTAGAACCGATTACGGTTCGTTCGCAAAATGCCGACTCCGTGGTTCATTGGATAGCAAATGATTCGCTCTTCATCGCTCCCTGGAAAGGTTGCGGCAATCCGGTTGAGCTATACGTAACATGTGGTCAGCATTCCCCGGACACTGTGGAATCAAAATATCTGGCAAGCGAAACTCCCACTCTAAAACTGAAGCAATCTGCCTCCTCAAAAATGCGCATTACCGACCCGGTGCACGTGAGCTCGAGGCGCCCCATTGCTTCTGTTAACGACGCACAGATGCAGTGCTACATCGATAGCGTGCTTATTACCGGTCGCTCGCAACGTGTGGACCCCGTGCAGCGCGAGATACAATTCGATAGAAAGTCGGGCAGCAAATACAAGGTTCGTTTACTGCCGGGTTGGGTAACCGACGATTGCGGGAACACGAACGACACGTTGGAGTTTTCGTTCTCCACCTATGATGCGAAAGAGCTCGGCTCGTTACGGTTCAAACTGCCTGAAAGCGCCGTGAAGAAGAACTGCACATTTCACTTGTACGACAGATCTAAAAAGCTAGTGTATTATGCACCGGAAATCCCGGCGGCCGAGTGGGTTCTCGACAATTTAGTGGCCGGTGAGTACTCGGCAATTGTGTGTGAGGACACGAATGGTAGCGGTTATTTTGATCCGCTGCAAATCAACCCAAGGGTGGATACGGAGTTCAATCACTATTTTTCAGGAAGCATTCAGGTTCGAGCCAATTGGGAAGTCGTCATCGACTGGCTTTCCTGGTAGATTGGTATTAGAATGCGAAATAGGTCTTCTTTTTATTTTTCAGCTTTCCTTTTTCGCCACACACTTTTTTGAGATTGTGCTGAGCGTCGCGATCTCCCAGTTGGGCACTTTCTTTCCAATCGGCACATGCTCCTTCCATGTCGTGCATGTAGTAAAGGGCTTCCCCATGGTAATAAAGAACTTCCGAAATGAAATCGACGTTCTCCAATTGTAATTCGGAGAGCATTTCAACGGCGTTTTCAAACTGCCCCATGCCAATGAGCAACACAGCCATATGAAATTTTGCACGCAGCAACTTCGGATTGTATTGCAATGCCAGCTGAAAATCATCTATCGCAAGATTGTTTCGGTTGAGTTCAGCCATGTTTGCCGCCCGCAGGAAATAAGCGTCGGCATACGATGAATCGAGAGCAAGGGCTTCATCAAGGTAGCGCAAACTGGCCTTGTTTTCCATGCTCATGTATTCTGCAGCTGCGAGCCAATAGTAGGTAATCGGATCGTCGGGATGGTTTTCCAAATGATTCATTAAATCAATCCGCGCCGCGTCATACGTCATGAGGGATATTTTGCAGATTCCTCGATGTAAGTAAAGTTCGTCACCGGAAAATCCGTTAATGCGCGCCCGGTCATAATCTTCTACTGCCTCGGTGAAGTGTCCCAGTTTGTGGTGTGCATTGGCTCGGCAGAAATAGGCCTCCGGATCAGCATCTTCACCAATCGCAACAGATGCCGCCGTGATGGATTGATCGTATCGACCCGCTTCGTAATGCTGTTGCGCAAGCACAAGAGCAGACTGGCCATAGCCCCATAGAGCGGGACATAGGAGCAGTAGTATTAGGAGTGGTTTCGAAGCGCGCATAGCCTCGGTTTATACGGGGATAATACAAGTAAGGGTTACAAAAAATATCTCACCGCAGAGACGCCGAAAGAATATTGCAGGATTGTAGGATTGCAGGATTGTAGGGGGCGACCCTTGACTTGGCTCGTGAACCGGCTTTAACGCAGTAGCAGTTTCGCGAAAGGCAACTTTCAACTTTCAATTTTTTTTAACCACAGAGACGCCGAGAGAACTACGAAGTTTATTCTTTTAAAATTTCACTACGACTTTGCGGTGAAAAAAAACGCATCTTTTTAAATCTGTTTGATCTTGATCTTCTGTCCTACCGCAAGCTTGTTTTCCTTCAAACCCTTGTTGAGGTGTTTGATTTCGTTTACCGTTACCCCTTTGGCATTTGCAATT
>JBILCQ010000068.1:0-9493 GCA_044353065.1 Flavobacteriales bacterium
CGACGAACACAACCGTCCGCAGCTGGTACAATTCTGCAAGGAACACAACTTCATTCCAATCTTCGCCGCACCTCAGCCCTACGATGGATTCTCGAAATACTACTTCATCTTCCGTTCGAAAGGAAAGATCAACCTCAACGACAAGCAGCATGCTGTGCGCAGAGAGGAGTTGAAGATCGGAAAAGAAAAGACCAGCGAGAGTTAACTTTTAGGGACGCGCTGCAGCGCGTAAGCAAGCAGAGGGCAACGCAAAGGGTGCCCTTTTATAGGAAGAAAAGGGACGCACTGCTGTGCGTCCGCAGACAGAGGGTAACACCGATGTTGCCCTGCAAAAAAAACAAAAGAGAAATGACAGACTTGCATACAACACAGATAAACGAAGAGCCGGTAATCGTGCCGGCGCACTTCCACGAACTTAACGAGGTAAAACTGAAATACCATTTGCAGATTGAGGAGCTTGAAGAAGCGTAATCGACCTTAAAACCTGACAACTATGATAAAAGCGGAACCACGGACCATACTGAGCTTCCTTCACGCCAACTTTGATGTGGTGAAGGACTTGTTCTCGTATCAGATTGCCGATGGACTCATCACCAAGGAAGTGTATGACATGCTCATACAGAAGCATGGACACACGATGAACATTCGCCTGCGTGAATACCGTGTGATACGCAGCTTGGGTAGTGACTATGAAATGCGCGACGTATACTTCAAACTGATGGAATTCCTGATGTTTGAATTCAAGCCGTTGTTGCCCGAGACCATCGAAAAATACAAGGGCAGTATTTCAGAATTGTTCCTGAAAATTCGCAAGTATGAAAACCAGGACCGCGACATTTTGCAGGAGCGCATCAAGAACCTTTCGCACCAAGTGCGCGAGTTCGTTGACCTCGTAGAGCGCAACACCTTCCGTTTGCTTGCTGAAACGCGCGAGTTAAAGTCGAACATTGACCGTATTGAATACCGCGAAAAGGTTCAAAAGGCCTCCTTCTGGATCGAATATTATATTCTACCCCTCAACCGTATTCTCGACGTGAAGCACTCCGAATCGGTTACCAGCACCGTGCTCGATGTGAGTGAGTACGCCAACCGTCGCCGACTCGATTTTCAGGATGAGACTATCCGCATGGAGTTCGAGAAACTCTACGCACAGCTGATTCAAACCAACACCGACTTGCTTCGTCAGTCGAAGGTATTGGTGAACGAGCTACTGCCACTGCTCGAGCGCATTCGCACTGAATCGCTCATTCTCACCGGCTGGATTGAGTTCTTGCGCAACCCCTACAAGATGGACACTCCTCCTCTACTCAAGGGTACGCGCACCATGGTGTACGCGAAAGATATGCTATACAAGGTTCGCGAATTCTTCGAGCAGTTCTCCGTCAACGACTACGTTACATTGGAAGATGGCGTGGTGGACTTCGACAAGTGGATCTTCGACCGCGATTTGTTCAAAGGTAACCTCACGAAGAGTCTACCTGTGAATGACTTTTTCGGCTGGTGCTACAAGGAATTACAGAAGGATTTTCAAGACATTGAAACCGATAAGTTTTTTGCCCTTTGCGGATTGCTCTTCGACGGCGACTTGCAAATCGAGTTTCCGAAAAAAGCAGAACGCATTACACTCAACACGACAACATCCACGATTTCATTGCCCAAGATCAAAGTAGAACCGGCACTGAAAATCTGATGAACCTAACCTTCAAAACACGACAATAAAAAACCATGGTATATCCAAGCAATCATCGCCAAATCGTAGAAGAATTGATGGGCGGTAAATTCATCCTCAGCAACGAAGCTCATTTCAATTCGCTCAAGGAGAACGAAGCGTTTTACAACGAATTCTTCAAGGTTTCATTCGATCTCGATTTGAACTTGAAGTCGGATTTTGCATTTCTGCTGAGCAAGGACACACAGGAGAATTTCTCGCGTGATGTGAGCATTTTCATCGCGATTCTTTCTTACGAACTGGATCGCGACGGACGAAATTTCATGGAAGCATTGGAGTTTAATGAGTTCACCTTTGAAGAGGTTGATCGCTACTTCGACAACTCATCGTTCATCGATCTCATTGAATCGAATAAGTCGCTGCGCGAACCCGATGCCCGCCGCACACTCATCAACGGTATGCATCGCCGCAACATCGTCTCGAAAAACTTCGACGACCGTTTCTCATTCACTCAGGCACACCGCGTATTTGTAGACTTCGCCAAAGAACTTGCACTGAAGCGTATGGCGGTGGAGAGTGAGGCTTAATCGTAAAAGTCAACGATCAATAGGAATTCAGAAAGGTATTATTCTATCTGAACCCAACCCTGTTTCCCTTATTTAACGCATGAACCACGAACAAGACACGAAAGCATTATACGATGGCCAAGCTTCTCAATGGAAGCGCACCGGCCCCCTTCTGCTTTCAGATTATTCGGCTCGTCCATTTGTTATGGACATGTGCGAACCCTTGCAGGGGCAGCGCCTGTTGGACATTGGCTGCGGAGAAGGCTACGTGGGACGTGAGTTGCTAAAGCGTGGAGCTTCACGCATCCATGGTATCGACATCAGTAGTGCCATGATTGAAAAGGCAGAAGCCGAAAAGCAAGCGCAACAACTTTCCAATCTTTCATACGAAGTGCGCGACATCCGAAGTCTGCGTGATGGTGAGTTTCAGGTTGATACCGTGCTGGCCATGTTTCTGTTCAATTATCTCAATGCTACCGATACGGCCGAAGTAATGAAAAGAGCCATAAACCAACTAAAGCCTGGCGGTCATTTTATATTTTCAGTGCCGCACCCTTCGTTGGCATTCTTAAAACAAGACAAATACCCTTTCTACTTCGAAAAACGCGCTGGCTACTTCAGCGGAAGAAACATATTATTTCCGGGTGAAATTTGGCGTCGCGATGGAATCGCTGTGGGTGTTCAGTGCGTTCACAAAACCTTTGAAGATTATTTCACTGCGCTGCGCTTCGCCGGCTTCATCAATATGCCTGAAGTGCACGAATTACACATCAATGCCGAACATGTAGCAATCGATCCTGAGTTCTTTACCCCGCTGATCGATCTTCCCTTGCATGTTGCCTTCAAAGTCAAAAAATAAGCTTCGCCATGATTGCCGAACATCAAGTCTGGTCGTCGCTTCCAACAGC
Organism: Flavobacteriales bacterium; assembly: GCA_044353065.1. Lineage (GTDB taxonomy): Bacteria > Bacteroidota > Bacteroidia > Flavobacteriales_D > Sanyastnellaceae > JAIBBG01. The sequence continues at coordinate 3,144 of JBILCQ010000068.1, forward strand.
TGATGACATAACAGTGCACCTGCCGGAGCAAGTTACCTCCGCCCTGCTCTCCGAATTTAATTTGGATGAATGGATCAATCAACCGAATCAAGCTGACCTTAAAACGCTCTCGTTACTAACCCCGCTATCGAGTCAATGGCTTAAACAACTCAACGCAAGTCCTGGTGCGTTGCGTCTCACAACAGCAGCACACTATACTGATTTCGAGTTGCGACATCTTTATGCCATTACCTCGCGAGCGCTGGGATGGCTCAATAACCGCTATAGTTATTTCTTCGACGTTCTTGACCGCGGATTAGATTATACCAAAGAAGCCGTTCCTGTTTCCAAGACCAAAGCGGAAACCGGATTCCATACCGATAGCACCGCAAAACATTATTTCCCGGATATCATCGGACTGCTATGCCTACAACCAGCGAAATCCGGGGGTGAATCACTCATCACCAATGCAGCCAACCTCTTCCATTATATTACTGTCCAACACCCCGAGTTGAAAGAAATTCTTCACCAGCCGTGGTGCCGAGATGTCATCACGCCTGGCACAGTAAGTAATGTGGAGGCCATCTTAGCCAACGACATTCCGATATTTCAAAGCGACGTGGAAGGAGGTATTATCTTCCGGTATATGCGCTACTGGATTGAATCTGCTCAGATCAAACTGGGGCACGAGATTCCTTCAAAACTGACCAAGACACTCGATATCATCGACAGTTACTTCGCCGCGCCTGAACATGCCATGTGTTTTCGACTTGAACGCGGCGACATGCTTTTCGTCAATAACCGCTTCCTTTGTCATAACCGCACTGCATTTGAAGACGGCGAAAAACCTCGGCTTTATGTGCGCACCTGGATTAACCATAAACCACAAGATTAATCTCAACCATGAGCTCTCCGCAGCAAACTTCCTCTATTATACTCGAAGACCATCGGGTATTGCTGCGACCATTGGAAACAGGCGATGTTGAGCATCTCATGCACATATCCGAAAACGAGCCTGAAAACTGGGAATTCGGATTGGAAAGCGCTGCCGGGGCTGAAAACCTCAGGAGGTACATCGATACTGCTTTGCGTGGGGCGCGCGACCTTCACTCCTACCCCTTTATTATATTCGACAAGCAATCCTATCAATATGCCGGTAGCACTCGTTTCTACCAGATTCAACGCCAACACGCAAGACTCGCTATTGGCTATAGCTGGATTGGCAATGCGTTCAAACAGACAGGTCTCAACGCACATTGTAAACTACTCATGCTGTCACACGCCTTCGACCAAATGCACATAGAACGTGTAGAATTCATGGCTGACACGCTCAATGAACGAAGCATCCGGTCAATACTAGCGTTGGGAGCAAAGGAAGAAGGGATATTGCGCAGTCATGCCATTCGCCCAAATGGTACACGCCGTGATACCGCCGTCTTCAGTATCCTAAAAAAAGAATGGCTTGAACTCGTCAAGCCATCCCTACTTCATAAAATAAATTCTTTTCAATAATCAAGCACGTGCATCAATCTGCTTGGCGCGGTCGTACATGTTGTCCCAGTAGGCCGCTCTCAGATTCAAGGCCTTCAGCATTCCTTTGCGCAACTGAAGTGCAGACTCTTCACTTTCACCGGCTAATTCTTCAGCGATACGCAACAGAATCAAACCATGCTCATCGTCTACTTCCGTATGCAATGGGAAGAACACGTATTGCTCCAACGTCAGGTTTGTATGCTTTTCTATGGCTTCAATGAGATGACGGTAAACAAACTTTACAATCGACTCTGTGCCAAGGCCAATAGCGCCAACAGCTTCAACTGATGAACCGTCTTGGACGAGACTCAAAAACGACTCACGCCAAATTTGAACCTCGATACCGATAGATTCATTGCGATCTACTCCCATAGCATCTTGAAAGCGACGGAACAATTTGGGATGAGCTATTCCTTGAACCCATTCTTCTTTAATGCCCAAAGCAGCAACCGCCTCAATGTCTTCATCGTGCAAATGGCCACTTTCCTCTGCGAGGTTGTCGAGCAAATGCTCACGATGTTCAGGGCTTTCAAGCTTGGATATAACACCTGTCAAATAGCGAGGAAACCAAGAGCTATAAGCACCATACTGAAGGGCAAAGTCTTTCAGAACCGCATTCATGTTTTTGAACTCACCGTTCTTGAGCGCCAATAAATAGGGATGATTGATTGCGCGATGGTTCAGCGCTTCGTTGATAAGCTCCTCCATTGGTGCAGCATTAACTGTCAATGAATCGTGGTGTGATGCTTTCATAGGATAATGGTTAATTAGTTATTGGCTAATGTATCTTCTTTTTATAAGAACAGACTAAATCGTAGAAAATAATAATCTCAGCGGTTCCGCAAGAACTCAAGGCATCGCTGATTAAATATCTCAGACTTTTCGAGACTTACCAAATGACCGCATCGCTGAATCACTTCAATCGTTATCGATTGAAACTGCGCGGCATATTGCATAGCCGGTTGTAAGAACAAATGATCTTGCCCACCCACCAAAAGCAAAACAGGTACTCTGGGCTCAACGCTGAACAAACTTTGAAGCGTGCGGTCGAGGTGTTTACCATACATAGCCGTCCACTTGCGGTACTCTTCCAGACTCAAGAATTTCGATTCCCGCACAAAAATCTCGCGCGATTTCCGATGATTTTTTCTGGGCAAAACCACTTTCGCCATGAGACTATAAAAATTGCGGAAGCCAATAATCTTGGCGATGAATAAACCGGTTCGTGCCAGTATTCGAAGCTTCACGTTCAGCGATACAATGGGGCCTGCGAATAGAAGCGAGCCAACTCCCTTGGGGCGCAACGCATACATCTGCATACCAATTATACTTCCCAATGAAACAGCGACCACGTGAATGGGCTGCTGAGTGTAGCAATCGACAACATCCCAAATGCGACTCGATATCCACTGAAAATCGTACACCTGCTGATCCGCTGTTTTCGAAGCCGAGCCCGCATGACCGGGCAAGTCGACCAAGAGAACGTGATAATCTTTGTTGAAAGACTCAATTTGCTTTCGCCAGGTACGTGTGCTACCGCCGGCGCCATGCACCATCAAAACCCACGGTGCTGTGGGCGATGAGCAATAATGTATTTCGTGATGTAGTTGCAAAGTGAAAACCCTTGTGTTGAATGGGCACAAGAGAGAGTGGCTTAGTTCGGATTCAAGCGCTGATCATTCTGTTTCACAGGCGGCTGATAGTCCGGATTTTTAGGTGTATCAGGACTGTAACCAAAAAGCTTGTTATCCTTTATTATAGTATCAACATAGGTAGGCACAAGTTCTTCCCACCCTTCATAACCATGCTGAATCATATCCAGCGCATCTTTCGAATAGATATCGAGAACTTCCGGGTTGTAATCCGAAATATCAACGAGTCGCTTGTTGTAGATCAAATAATCATACAAGGGTTTCAATCGCGGGTGAACCGGGCAGTTTTTAGTAGTGAGCAATTTACCCGTTGAAGCATCCTTAAACGGATAAACGTATATCTTCAAATCGCGGCTGAATAGTATACCGAATGCCTCCAAAATACCGCCGTTCAAATCACGGTAGTATTTTTCATTGAAAAGCTCCATAATCATATTGGTGCCGACAATGATTCCCATGCGACGGCTGGTATGCTTGGAGAAAAACTCTACCAGCTTGAAATACTTGGAGTAGTTCGAAATCAAAACAGTTTGTCCCAGCGAGCAAAGAATTTCAGCACGATCCAAGAAGTCCTGTTCATCAATATCGCCCTCGGCGCGCAGGTTGTTGAGCGTTATCTCAAACAACACCTGAACGTTGTTGTGGTCAACTTTATACTCCTTTTCGAAGAGCTTGAAGCCCTTCATGATCATATCGATATTCACCTTGGTTACCGGGCGGAAACTTCCGCGCAGCGCCAGAATGTTTTTCTTGTAAAGAATATCGGCGGCCTGAATGTTCTTCCCGTCAGGCGAGAAAATAACGGCGTCGGTCATGCCATTCTTCACCAGGTGCAGAGAAAGCAATCGATTGTCGACATGGTCGAAATCGGGGCCGCTCATTTCAACCATATCAATTTCAATCTGGTCACGATTCAAATTGTCGTAGAGCGACAGGATGAGTTCCTTGGGCTTCGAGTAGAAGAAATAACAACCGTAGAGCAGATTAACACCTAAAAGCCCCACTGACGCCTGCTGAGCCAGTGCATCCATCTCATGCAAGCGCATGTGCAGAATAACCATATTGGGTGCTTTATCCGGAGCGGTTTGAAACTTCAACCCCATCCAGCCGTGACCTTGAATGGTCTTCTGATAATTGATGGTCGCTACGGTATCAGCAAATGCAAAAAACTTCTTGGAGGAGTGTTCGCTTCGTTTCAAGCGCTCTTCCATGAGACGGTACTCATGATTGAGCATATTGATGAGTCGCGGCTTGCACACATATCTCCCCTTCTCTTCCTTACCGTAAATCGCATCGCTGAAATCTTTGTCATAAGCGCTCATCGCCTTAGCAATGGTGCCGCTTGCTCCGCCGGCACGAAAGAAATGACGAACCACTTCCTGGCCGGCACCTATCTCGGCAAAGGTCCCGTATATCTCAGGATTCAAGTTGACGCGCAAAGCTTTTTGGCTTGCAGAAAGTATGACGTGTTCGAGTTCCAATTGATTTTTTGCCGTTGTCGCGCAAAAGTAATTGATGCTCCCCATGATTGAATGAAGAATTTGGGAAACTTAACTCAACCGTGATGCGACCGCGATGCATGACCTGTAGTAATTTCGCCCGCATGATCATCACGTTTTTGGGCACAGGCACATCGCAGGGCGTTCCGCTCATAGCTTGTCCGTGCCCCATCTGCACTTCTGCCGATCCGCGCGATGCGCGGCTTCGCAGCTCTGTGATGATTAGCGTTGATGGAAAGAATTTCGTGATTGACAGTGGTCCCGATTTTCGCCAACAAATGCTGCGAGAAAAGGTGAAGTCGATTGAAGGCATCGTTTTCACACACGAACATAAAGACCACATCGCCGGTCTCGACGACGTTCGGGCTTACAACTTCATCAATAATTGGCGAGCCCAGGTTTATTGCACAGAGCAGGTTGCCGATGCCTTGAAGCGTGAATTTGCCTATGCCTTTTCGGATAAAAAATATCCGGGCGTGCCCGAAATTGATTTGAATATCATCGACAACCGCAACTTTCAAATTGGCGATGTTTCCTTTCTTCCCATTCAAGTTTACCATTTGCGATTGCCTGTATTCGGTTTCCGAGTTGGAAATTTTGCTTATATCACTGATGCCAACGTGATTCCGGAAGAGGAATACGAGAAACTGAAAGGGCTCGACGTCTTGGTTCTGAACGCACTTCGCCGAGAAAAACACCCTTCCCATTTCACGTTGGAGGAAGCATTGGAAATCGCCGACCGTATTGGCGCGAAGCAAACATGGTTCACGCACATAAGCCATCAGCTTGGCTTGCACGAAGATGTGAATGCCGAGCTACCCGACAATATGTTTTTAGCGTACGACGGTTTAAAGTTGGAGGTCGAGTTATGATGTCGGCTATTCTTTACTGGTTTGTCCTCAAACCAATCAGTTTGCTGCCTTACCGAGCGCTTTACGTACTCTCGGATTTTTTCTTTTTGGTATTCTATCACGTAGTAGGATATCGGAAAAAAGTAGTGCGCGGCAACCTGACGCGCTCATTGCCGGAAAAATCAGCAAAAGAGATTCGAGCGATCGAAAAAGACTTTTACCGACACTTCTGTGATTTGGTTTTAGAGAGTCTTAAGAACTTCAGCGCTGATGCAGACCAACTCGCAGCGCGATATGAGCACCGCAATACCGAGGTGCTTGACCGTTTGCATTCTGAGGGCAGAAGTGCAATTCTTGCAGGTGGCCACTATGGCAATTGGGAGATGTGGGCATTGTCGGCACCCGCCCATTTCAAACACCGGCTCATGGGCATTTATAAGCGACTTTCGAATGCCTACTTCGACCAGAAAATGCGCAGTACGCGAGGTAAATTCGGATTGGAGCTAGTATCCACTAAAGAAACCGTAGAATGGTTGGAATCAAATCGCGAAAGTCTCTTTGTCTCTGTTTTTGCCATTGACCAGTCACCATCTGACCCCAAGAAGGCACACTGGATTTCCTTTTTAGGACAAGAAACCGCCTGCATATTCGGGGCAGAGAAATATGCGAAGGAGTTCAATCTGGCTATTGTGTTTGGCCATTTACATAAAGTTTCTCGTGGCAAATACGCCATTGACTACGAGTTAGTTACTACCAACCCACGTTCCTACGAACACGGAAAACTTACAGAGGAGATGAGTGCTTTGTTGGAAAAGGACATTCGCCGCGAACCTCGG
>JBILCQ010000316.1:0-2723 GCA_044353065.1 Flavobacteriales bacterium
AAGTGGTTGCCGAGTAATACAACACCAACACGATCTATAAAAAGGCTGCCTCGGAAGGGGCGGCCTTTTTTGTAGTGGCGAATGGAGAATGGAGAATGGAGAATGGAGAATGAAGAAGGTCGCCCCCTTTCTCCATTCTCCATTCTCCCCTATCCATTGCCTAATTGCCTCCATTGGCCTTCAATCCAAAACACCGCCCCCTCTTTCAAATCCAACACCCGACATGTTGCGCTGAGTTGCTGCTTCAGCCATTCTCTTCGCTTGCGGGAAAGTCGATTGCCGAGAATAACGGTATGTCCTGCCACTAGTGCAAGCTCCTCTCTTTTCCAGTAATGCGGTTTACCTCGATCGGAAAAGAAAATGGTAGTGGACGAATCGATTGCGGAATGGTACAACAGCGTGCTATCAGCAAGCAACAAATTGCAATCATGGAGCTGCAATTGCGGTGAATTCAGCGTGAGTAGTTCGGATTGAATCCTGTCTTCCCACGAGAGAGTATCGTAGCTGCGCGCATACCACGACAAACGATAATTACTGAATGCCCTTTTAGACGCGAGATCATCGTCTATGGTGAATATCTGTCCTTGGCTAATCACTGTTATCGCTTCGCCGCGATAATCGCTGTGAATGCAGATTTCATTCTGTTCGTTTTTCTCAAACCGCGCAATGAATCCACCGATCAACCAGCAGATATGCATACCCAATGCAATAAGCAACGCTGGTTTGTTTCTTCCCAACACACAAACACACCACGCCACAATACAACCCACGCACAACCACGCTTCCCAAGGTTCCCAATAGATACCTTCAATCAACGCATAGGGCCAATGAGCCGACCACTCCATCAGGTCATTCATAATACGTGTGAGCAATCCTACCAACCCTGCAATGAACGATGCAAGCGGCGCAAATGCAATGAGTGCGAAATAGGCCAGCGCCAAATACAACACGATAGTCGATAGCGGTATCACCATCACATTGGTAATCATAAACCACGTTGGGAACTGATGGAACAAATAGAGCGTGAGAGGCAACGTGGCCAACTGTGCCGAAACGGAAATACTCGTAAGCTCCCACAACCATTTGCTGATGCGCGATTCGAAATAGAAAAGCCGATGCAACGCGGGATGAATGGCAGCTATTCCAATCACAGCCAGATACGAAAGCATGAATCCCATGCTGAATGCAATCATCGGATCCATTATCAGTAGCAACAAAGCAGAAGCTGCCATCGTGTTGTAGATGGTATTGCGCAATCCGAAATTATCGGCCACAATCACAAACGAGAACATCCAAGCTGCACGCAATACAGATGGCGAAAAGCCGGTCATCGCCGCATACAACCAAAGCAGCACGACAGGAATTATCGTCTTGAGCCGCCTGGCTTTACTTCTTCCCCATAAGCGATCAAACAACGGCTTGAGCAGCATATAAATCAGCGCTACGTGCATGCCCGAAACGGCCAACACATGCACAACTCCGGCCCGCGCATAGTTCTGCATCACCTCGCGATCGATAGCACTTGCCTTGCCCAATATCAATGCAGACAGCACTCCCATTTCGCGGTGCTCAATAGGCTCTTGCGCCAGCCACTGCAATAAAGTCTCTCGCCAGCGAATGAATGTTCCACGCAGCGTGGCCGCAGGCAGCGTTGCTGCAGGCAGCGTTGCCGCACGCAGCGTTGCCGCACGCAGCGAGTCACACAAACTCCAATCGGTTTGCCTTACATAGGATTGCGCCCACACATCCTGCGTGCGCATGTATTCAGCGTAATTAAACTCGAGTGGATTTCGAGGCGCATCGAGCACATGTGGTGTGCACTTCACAACCAACACATCATCGACATGCAACGATTCAGAAGAGTTCGTATCGCGTTCTATGGTCAGCGCTACTTTTCCACGGCATGCACTAAATACAGAGTCGCAATGCGCGCCCATGATTTCACCCGCTACTTTCCATCTACCCTTGGCTTCTGTTGGTTCATCGAGCAAGCGAATGGCATAAACAGCTTCAATTCCGGTTCGATGCGCAACATGCCAAACGTCGTGCTCGCGATTGGTTGCACGCACCATGCACATGCCCAGGAGCATCCACACGAACGAATAAAATATGCCTGTATGGAATGCATAACGCAGTGACATCCAATGACGATTCACCCCTATTCCCATCAGAAAAAAACAGAGATAACTGAACACAGCGACTGAACACAGCACGAGCAACCAAGTGTTTTCTGCAGCGTAAATGCCCGTCAGTAGCGGCAAGACCAATCGCAGCAGAGGAGAACGCAACCAAACATCCGAAATAGACATATCAACTGTTCTTTGACGAACAAGTTGCAATGCGAAAATGAACGAATCAAGGAGTTGTTATGCCTTGCAAACGGAATAAATCAGCGATTAAAATCCTCCGGATTCAAATCGGTGAAACGGCGCTTTTTCAGCAGAAAGAAATACTTCAAAATACTTTGATTGTAGACACCGATTAAGTTGGGTTCAACAATCGAAAGCTCTTCTTTACGTCGCTTGCGTTGCAACGTGCGCATGTTGCCATAGAAACTACCGTGCGCTTTCAGAACGGCGGTGAAATGACTCCACTTCCCTTCGGTTAGAAAACGCAACCCTGCTATTCCATCGAGAATCATACGGCGAATGAGCTTGAGACGAAGATTGCTCGTATGATAATTCTTCACCAGCATGTAGAGGTTGTTGCGGAAGTTGAGGTAG
>JBILCQ010000069.1:0-9461 GCA_044353065.1 Flavobacteriales bacterium
CCGTATCGTATCTCTCGGCTGTGCAGTTTTCGAAAGAAATGCAGAAGGTCGGAAAGGAATCCGGATTTAGTGTGAAGGTTCTTGGCAAGAAAGAAATTGAAGCGAAGAAGATGGGTGGCTTGCTTGCGGTGAATGCAGGAAGTATTGATCCGCCAACCTTCACCATCATGGAATACAAGCCCGAGAAGGCGCGCAACAAGAAGCCAATTGTATTGGTTGGAAAGGGAGTGGTGTTCGATACCGGCGGCTTGAGTTTGAAGCCAACACCCAATAGCATGGATGAAATGAAGTGCGACATGAGTGGCGGTGCTGCCGTGGTGGGCGCGATGATGGCCGTTGCAAAGAATCAGTTGCCCGTGCATGTGATCGGGTTGGTTCCTGCTACCGATAACCGTCCGGGAATGAATGCTGTTTGTCCGCAAGACGTCATTACCATCAGCGATGGAACTACGGTTGAAGTGCTCAACACCGATGCGGAAGGCCGACTCATTCTCGCCGATGCGTTGGTTTGGGCGCAGCAATACAAGCCGGAAGTGTGTATCGATTTAGCAACGCTGACAGGCGCTGCCGTGCGTGCTATTGGCACGTATGCAAGTGCCGTAATGGGCACAGCTGAGCGCAATGTGATGGATCAGTTGGCCGAGAGCGGCATGCATGTGTGGGAGCGCACCGTGCAGTTTCCACTTTGGAAAGATTACGGCGATGAGATGAAGAGTGATATAGCTGATCTGAAAAATTTGGGAGGTGCTTATGCCGGCCAAATTTCAGCTGCTAAGTTTTTGGAGCACTTTACAGACTATCCGTGGATACACATTGATATCGCAGGACCCGCCTACAGCAACGGCGCAAGCGGCTACCGCACCAAAGGCGGATCGGGCGTGGGCGTGCGCATGCTCTATGATTTCATACACAAGAATTACTGTTAAGCCAATCAAACCTAATGAGTGATCAAAAAATACGCGTAGCCGTTACCAGTGGCGATATCAATGGTGTTGGATTGGAAACCGTGATTAAGGTGTTTTCCGATCCGCGCATGTCGGAGTCGATTACCCCTGTGTTGTATGCACATCCGGAGGTCATCAAGGCGCATCGCAAAGTGGTGAACGTCGAAGATTTCCAATACAACACGATAGCAAGCGCTTCTGAAGCGATTGCCAAGAAGGTAAACCTTGTGAATGTTTGGAAGGACTTTAAGGGCGTAGTTGAATTCGGAAAACCAACCAAAGATGCAGGCATGTTTGCCTTCAAAAGTTTGGAAGCTGCCGTTGCAGATTTAGCGAGTAATAAGGTGGATGTGATTGTTACATCACCTATCAATAAAGACACGATACAAAGCGAATCATTCAATTTCCCAGGCCATACCGAGTACTTGGCGAAGTTTGCCAACACCGAAAAGGTTCTCATGTTTCTGGTGAGTGAAACACTTCGCGTTGGAATTGTTACCGGTCATGTGCCGCTTAAAGAGGTTTCACAGCACATCACGAAGGAGCGCATCCATGAGAAACTGCAACTCATGAATGAAAGCTTGATAAAGGACTTTGGAGTGAATCGTCCGCGCATAGCTGTGTTAGGATTAAATCCGCATGCCGGTGACAACGGATTATTAGGAACGGAAGAGAAGGAAATCATCATACCGGCAGTACGTGAAGCGTTCGACAAGGGTATGATGGTCTATGGTCCGTTTGGCGCCGATGGTTTCTTTGGCAGCGGAGGTTACAAGCGATATGATGCGGTGTTGGCGATGTATCACGACCAAGGCCTGGCGCCCTTCAAAGCTTTGGCATTTGAGCACGGTGTAAACTTTACGGCGGGTTTGCCTGTGGTGCGCACGTCCCCCGATCATGGAACGTGCTTCGATATTGCAGGACAAGGCATAGCCGATGAGTCTTCCTTGCGTGCGGCCATATTCACCGCGTGCGATGTATATAAGCAACGCAAAAATTTTCGCGAGTATGGTCTGAATCCATTGCGCCGACAAGATGTGCGCGATTCGAAGGACGATCAGCGTGAGTGATTCAATTCTGATTCTGCTTGAAGATTGTCATTCTCACATTGGGTAAAACGAGCGCCTCGTATTTGCGTGAGGGCATTGCTATTTACCAAGATCGTCTGAAGCATTACGCTAAAGTTGAATACAAAGAACTACCCGATGTTCCTGCAAAGGGGATTACTCCCGAGGTGTTAAAAGAACGCGAAGGCGAGCAATTCATGAAGCAACTGAAACCGGATGATGTTGTGTTGTTGCTCGATGAAAACGGCGATCATTTTTCATCGCGTGGTTTTGCCGAGATGCTTCAACGCCGCATGAACAGTGGCGCAAAGCAACTGGTGCTCATCATCGGAGGTGCATTTGGATTTTCGAATGCGATGTACGCTCGTTCCAACGGTAAGATTTCATTTTCCAAGATGACCTATTCGCACGAAATGATTCGTCTGCTTTTAGTTGAGCAGCTCTATCGCGCCCACACGATTTTGAAGGGCGAGAGTTATCATCATGATTGAGGGGCGAGTGGCGAGTGGCGAATGACGAATCTATTCTAGGTTTGGGACGCATGGTCATGCGTCCCAACAGTCCAATAAAAAAACCGCCTTCCTATTGGAAAGCGGTTTGAAATATCGATAGGGTGTTTTTTAGCGAATTACGAGACGTGTTGTCTGAGCTGATTCTCCGCTGCGAATTTCAACTGTGTAAACACCGGCGCTCAATTCTTGTTCGATAGCAATGAGGTTGAGACCACCGTTTAAATTTTCCTTAGTTGTGAAAACGATCTTACCCGCCATGTCGAGCAGATTAATCTGTGCTGTTGTGGGACGTGAAGCATGCGTTTTTACGACAACACGATCTTCGGCAGGATTCGGGAATACCGACAAATCGAATGTTACCGCGTCATTTTCTTCGACATTGATTGTAACCAATGAAGCATTAGAGGTGAATGAAGGACACTCGTTGAACTGCTGAATTTGCACACTGTAGTTTCCTGCAGAGGTAAAGTTGTAGGTTGCTGAAGTAGCTCCATCTATTGGATTACCATCGAGATACCACTGGTAACTAATTGCGGGATCAATACACGTGAGAGTAGTGTTATTATAAATAAACTCAGGAGTGAAAGGAGTTAAGTCTGCAAAGCGGATGTAACATGGGTAGTTAACTTGGTCAATGAACGCATTGCGGTTGTGTTGTTCGTATTGAATGTATTCGTGGCGTGTGCGTTCCCAGCTATCAGGCAAATCTTGGAAGTGCCACTGCTTGAGCACATACTCATTTTGTCCGTATTGGATGATAAACGAAATCTGTTCAGGAAAACTAAAATCGTTTGCGCTTGTGTTGTTTTTGGTTGCTTGATACATGACAGCGCGTGCTGCGTTTCCTTTAAAGCTATCACGCATTTCGTAGACGGTTTGTCCTACGCTGTTCGTTCCGCGCAAGCACTCCTGATAGGTGCTGGTTGCATTCACTACATCACCGTAGGGATAGTTGCTACGTACCGCATTGACTTCATTTTGCCATACTGGCGACAAGTTGTGCAGATCACTTACTTCAAATGATTGGTCGAAGTTGGCATCAAAATAAGTTGGCATCCAGCTTTGAGGGTAGTGGTGTTCGCGGCTTAGACTAGTCCACTGGAAGCCGGCATCAAACAGATACGGAACGCCGCTGTATTGGCACTCAACCATGTTGCGCGTAACTCCATTCACTACCGTATCGCGCACATAGAAGTTGTTGATGAGTGTGCTGATGTAGTTGCTGTAGTAAATCTGAAAGTAGTTGGAAGGATTCATTAACGCAGTTAAATCAGAGACCAGCGTTGGGCTTTCGAGATTAATCGAGTTGTATAACGAGCCGAAGTTAGGGGCCGGAGTGTTTGCAGTAGAAACTGTTGGGCTAGTTGTCAAATAGTTTTCGTAGCCTTCTTGACCGTTGTAAGCGAATGCTGCGAGATAATAAGTGAAGCCTGCTTCTATGCCGCGCGCATCGAAACTTCCTGCTTCACCCACATACACTACCTGAGAACCGCCAATCCACTGGCCTTTCGCATAGGTAGTGTTATCGCTTGGAGTTTCTGTAACAGGTGCTCCTTTTTTACGCAACACGATATAGCCCTCGGCAGGAGTGGTTGAGGCCACCAAGGATGTTTGAAAATCCCATGAGCGGATATCACTGAATGAGATTGATGATGCTTGCGCTGAAGGTTCAGTTGCGGTGCCGCCCGAGATAGCATACAAATTAACTACGTAGGTTGGTTCGCTCGTGTCGTTGCTGGTGATCGTTACGGTACAATAGTGCGATCCATTGAAAGAAGGAGTGAAGTTCACAACCACAACATCATTGCCATTTGCACCTACAGAAAATGGTGTAAACGAAACCGAGAATTCTGAAGCATTTGCTCCGGAAAGTTCTATGTTAGTGATGTTGAGTGAAGCGGATGACCCGAGGTTTTGTACGTATAAAGTCTGCGACAAGTTGTCTCCCATGAATGCTGTAAATCCGCTTGGGATGTTGTTTGTTCCATCGGTTACATTGATTTCTTGTTCAGTCCCTGCTGTTGGCGCATTTAACGAAATGTCGTCCAAAGCAACGTTATGACCCGAAACCTTTTCGGTAAAGAACCAGCGGATGTATCGGGTGTTAGCCGCAGGATTATCTGTAAACAACGTAAATGCAGTGGCAGGAAGCGCACCACCTACAAGTGAACGAAGCGTGGTGAAGTTTACACCATCGGCACTTTCTTGAATGGTGAATGTGCCTTGAAAAGCTCCACCGCTGTTTTGTCCTTTCAAGTTGTAGCTGAGAATTCCGGGCTCTTCGGCAAATTCGAGTAATACAAAATCTCCGGTCATATCAAGACGACATGCTTGTCCCGTTAGGCCATTGGCATAGCGCGTGTTGCTCGCGCCGAGTGATTCTGACCATCCGGCAGGTGCATTCACATCGAAATTCCAAGAGGTGGGTAGAATTGCTTGTGCACTCGCTGCTAGTGTGAAGAGTGTGAGCAGTGAGGTGCAAATAAAGGTAAGTGTACTTTTCATTATGGTGTACTTGGTGTGTTTGTTTATCGAATTGTAAGTGTCAGTCCGGCTGTCCAGCGAAGGCCCATGCCGTAATAGACACCGGCTGATGTGGCGTTGAAGCCCGGGTTGTTTTGTGGTCTGTATTCGTTGTTTAGGGCATCGGTGACGAATACTTCGTCAGTTACATTCAAGATGTTGATGCGCAACGCAAGATTATAATCTTTTGAAATATCGCGACCATAACCCATGCTTATGTCGATGGTGTGGTATGCAGGCATTTTCCAGGATTGCCTGCCTCCATTTTCTCCCGAAAGGCCGTCGGGGTTGAAGTCAGCAAAGTTGTTATCGAAATAGGTGACACGCGGCTTGAAATAAAATCCTTTAAAAGGACTATATCGCACAGCAAAACTCGTTTGGAATTGAGCAGCATCGCCGACGCGTATGTTACGAGCATCGAACTGCACAGGATCGCCTACGGTGTTACCGTTTTCATCAGTTACAAAAGCGGATGCTGCAGACTTCCATCGCCAATCGCCCACTGAAAGAACTCCCTCCATGCTTATTGATTTTAGGGCATTCCATTCCGCATCGAGTTCTACACCTTGGTGCAGGGCACGCATACCGGGAACATTGTAATAATAAATCTCTGTGCCACTGGTGCGTGTGCCGGTTACAGGCCGGTTGTTCCAAATGGTGTAGTAAGCATTTAATGTAACCTTGATTTCTTTAGTGTTGTAGTTAGCACCAATTTCTGCCGAAGAGATTTCTTCATTTTTAAGGTTGCTAAAAGTTTCCAAACTCGTGCTGTAGTATGTATTCGCTAGCATGGGCGCGCGCGACAAAAATCCCGTATTCATAAACACAGATGCGCGCTTGTTGAAGCGATAGTTGAATCCAGCCTTTAAAGTTCCGCCGTTGAAATTCTTCCAGCCGCTTTCAATTTCATTGCCGAGTGAATCGCGAAGGGCAAAATGATCAATGCGATTGTAGCGGCTATTTGATGCTGTTGCATTCAGAAAGGCGGTGTAGCTTTCGCCGGAATATTCAGCCATAGCAAACAATCCCGACTGTAGAACATTGCTGGTAATGTTGTAATTGATACGATCACCTTCGTAGCGAACAACCTTTGATTGAGCCGTGTTGTTGTATTCACTCGCTATGTTTTGATCTTGGCTGTAACGCGATTCACTGCTCTTCTTGTCTATCAATGCGTAGTCTGCTCCAAGTAAGTCGTATACAATTTGATAACGATCTACGCTGTAATAGCGAATATCTAATCCACCGGAAAGCTCCAGTTGTTTGTTGAGTTCTGTTTTAAATGTGGATAGAAGCCCGTACCACTTATGATTGTTAATACTCGATTGAAGGTAGTACGATGCAGCATATTTATTTCGGTCGTTCACATACGAGAGATTGGCAGGACTGATTACGACACCCAAGAAGTTAGTAATGGTTTTGGTGTTCTTATCGTACATATACTGAAAGTCGATTTGACCCTCATCATCAACCTGAGTAGTATTAGGTCTCATTCCACCACCGTTTCCAAACGAAGCGTACAACACATTGGAAAGTGCGAACTTTTCATTGGGTGTCCAGAAGTGTTTAAAGTTTACAATCGGTTTGTGGTAGTAGTTGTTACGACCTGATTGAACTTCTACCGGCGCATTGGCATCGTAGCGGTTGCGCGACAAGTAACCCCACTCTGAGTTAAATCGCAGTCCGCGGTCAACCGGAATATTTTGGGCAAATGACCCGGTCGTATCGGCACCTTGTTTCAAAGCATAGTCTACATCATAAAACGACAATCTGTTTCTTCCCAAGCGCTGCTCATGTTCTTGTGGGCTTCCCATGGCAGACAGGGAGAACGAATGCTTGTTAAATTGCTTTTGCACCTTTAAAAAGTAAAACATCTGTTCAGAGTTCAATTGATCTACCCATCCATCGTTGGTGCGATACGAGAATGCCGCCGTAATTCCCCAATTGCCTTTTAGACGACCGCTATTGATGCCAATTCCCTGTCGCATCATGTCGTTATTACCCATCTCAGACGACAACTTGATGTTAAACTTCTCGTCCATGCCTTGTGTTAGAATGTTGATGTTTCCACCAATTGAAGGCACAGCAAGCTTCGAGGCACCAAGCCCCCTCTGGACTTGAGTTTTTTGAGTTACATTATCGAGTCCAAACCAATTGCTCCAGTAAACCCAACCGTTTTCCATGTCGTTCATAGGAATACCATCTACCATCACAGAGACGTTGCGCTGATTGAATCCGCGGATATTGACACGTGCATCGCCGTCGCCGCCTCCCGACTGTGTAGCATAGACACCAGGAGTTGTATTTAGAATCATGGGCAAATCACGCGAGGCGAGTTCCTCTTTGATTTTAATCGACGAGATATCGCTGAAAGCCACCGGGGTTCGGCGACCAACTGCCATGTCCGACACAACCGTTACTTCCTTTAAGGTGATATTGGGATTTAGTTCGATGAGAAGTTTATCACTCCCTTTAAAATTGGATGAATTCAGTTCGATTGATTCCATCCCGATAAATGAAATGGTAATCGTTTGGTCCTTATCAATCTGGAGTTCGAACTGACCATCTAAATCTGTCGTAGTCCCGACCGAACCGGCTGCAATGACGGCACCGATGAGTGGCTCTCCTGTTGATTGCTCTTTAACTATGCCTGAGATCTTGATCGATGCACCGGAGATAACTGTTGCCGGCTCCTGCTCTTTGATTTCCTTGATGAGTTTGCCGTTGATGAAGTATGAATATTCGTTTTGGTCATTTTTGTACGAATACTGGCCAAGAATACTCTCCCAAGTTGCGCCATTTGTTTCCAGTCGATACTCCAACCGCAGTGACTTTTTCTTTCTATTAAGCCAAACGAATTTCGCGGACTGCTCACCCGCAGACACGATAGCAGAATCGCTTTGGATGATTTGAAAAGTGCTACCCGCGGGAAAAACTTCCAAAACTTTTGATAAGCCAATTGTATTGCTGTCGGCAATGTTGACTACTACACGATACGAATTGTCATTTAATTTCTCAACCAATCTCTCAACGGACACCCCTTGATTGTCTTGGGCGGTCACTAGAGAAGCTGAAAGAATGAGACAGAACGCAATGATTAACCTGTATTTCATTTGGCTCAGATATGGAAAAAGAAAGGGGTATAAACCCCTTTCTAAGAATCAAATCGTGTTTGGCCGTTATCGGGCCATAATTTTTTGTATCGCCTTTCGACCGTCGGTGTAGATAACTTCAATGAAGTATACACCGGCTTCGGTTTTCGGAAGGGTGATGTTTGAGTAGGTAACGCCTCTCAAATTTTCCTGAACGATAACACGGCCATCGGCAGAAAAGAGTGTAATCGATTCCATCATAGAGGAACTCTTTAGTGCAAATGTTCCCTGAATAACAGGGTTAGGGAATATGCTAAAAGTATTTACAACACGCTCTTCTACTGAAACAGGGTTGCAATTGCAGATGTGTTCACCTAATTCCGTGAACGTATCGGAGGGAAGGCTATCCCACTCCAGCGATGGATCGAAAACCTCAGGGTTTGACGTGACACCGCGCAAAACAGAAGGTTTGCGAATCAATGTATTGTCGTGAGACCACCAGCGGGTATTTGGATCATTTAACGCCCACCAGCCACCTCCCGGATCTTCTCCGCTCTTGCCGAAGATATCCAATATTTGGTTTCCGTTTTTCACAAGGAAAAACGCATCGTCGCCATTGAAATACATGGGCGAATTCGCCTCTACGTAAACAGGATTGAGGAAGGTGTCTGCCGCGGCAATGAGATCTTCCCACAAAGGAAGTTCTGTCCCTGTTCCGTTTGGATCGCGCTTATCGAGCGCAAAAACACGCACTCCGTGAGCAGGAATAACTCCGGTGATGCCCATAAGCATTGGCATTCCGTTTCCGTTGCGCTCACGTCCCATGCTGTACAGACCGTCCAGAAGAATCGGTTGAGAAGTAGGGTTATAAAGCTCAATTGCCTTATTACTTTCAGATCCTTCTACATATTCAGAAATGAAAATGTCGGAACAATTGTTTTGAGCGCTTGAGCTCATGGCTGTCAATGCAACAGTAACACAAAGTAGAATTTTTTTCATTCGGTTAAAATTAAAGGGGCCGACAAAAGTAGGGATTCATTTTCGTTTCACAAGCAGCCTATGTAAACTTTACGTTTCGGCAATCTTAAAATTAGAGTTTTCCCGCGAAATGAGCCATCCATTTGAAAATTGAGTCGTCATAGAGTTGGTTGCGACAAACAGCGCTGAACGGCTGTTTTTTTCCTAGGTCATAGCTACGATTTTCTTATTATCTTAGCCACCCCTTGAAAAACTAAAGTGAACACGGTACTTCATTCAAAACGTATGCGTATGAAAAACATTCAATTACTCCTTTCGGTTTGCTGCTTTTTATTTGTCGCAAAT
>JBILCQ010000070.1:0-9349 GCA_044353065.1 Flavobacteriales bacterium
CTTCGGGGATGTGTTGTTTAGTTCGAAGAAGAAAAACACCGATGCGGCCATCATAGCCATTGTTCCAATAAAGAACGTAAACGCAACGTAATTGTCGCTCGCAATAGTTAAGTGCTCCATTTTATATAGGATATTTGTTAAGCCTACTCTTAAGGATTTTCGGATACTCCAAGTTTTTCGAATAGCATTAATCTCAAACTCTCATTTAAAACACTCCAGGTTGAGTTTTGTTTAAAAAAGTTTAACTTTTCTTAAACAAAGGTTGAAATGACATGCATTTTCCAACCGGGATTCGTCCATTCTGATTGGTTTTCCTGTGATTTCGTGTATTAAAATATATTCGCTCTCGGAAACTGCAGATGTGTATTTGAATATTATGTGGATGTTTCCATGTGCTCTAAAAAAATCTGGGGCAACTTGTGAAATATTTATGCTCCTTGAGAATGCATCTGCACTTGCCCTTTTTCTTCACGGATTGCGTTTTTATAGCTAATTGAAATTCCTATTCGTAATAAATTATTCGTATCTCTTCTTATCACCCGTTGTTTCTTTGTCGCATGGAAGGAAGCACACACAATTCCGATATGGTTGAAACCGCAGCTACGTTTGTGAACAGCACCGGAGCGCACATTTTTCTGACCGGTAAGGCCGGAACAGGAAAGACAACCTTCCTTCGAAGTTTGGGTGAACGAACACACAAACGTTTTGCTATCGTCGCGCCAACAGGTATCGCAGCACTTAACGCCGGCGGTGCAACCATTCACTCCATGTTTCAATTGCCGTTGGGAACTTTCTTGCCCGATCGCACCCCTTCCGGACAGTTCACGACCGATTCAAATCTTTATACACAGTTCACGCTTTCGCGCAAGCATCCAATAAGTTCATTGAAGAAGCAAGTGCTTAGAAGTATCGACTTGCTGATTATCGACGAAGTGAGTATGCTGCGTGCCGATGTGCTGGATGCAATTGATTATCGCATGCGCAGTGTGCGTGGTAATTTCACGAAGGCATTTGGGGGTGTGCAGTTGCTGATGATTGGCGACTTATTTCAGCTTCCTCCGATTGTGAAGGATCATGAATGGAGTTTGCTCAAACGCTACTATCACAGTGCGTATTTCTTCGAAGCGCTTGCAATGCAAACCGAGGGATTTGTTTACATCGAACTCGATAAAATCTATCGTCAGTCTGATCAGCGGTTTATTACCCTACTCAACAATTTGAGGGAAAACGTCACCAACGCTGACGATATTAAACTGCTCAATTCTTTTTATCAGCCCGATGCAGAGCAGCAGGACGGGGTCATCACGCTTACCACGCACAACTACAAAGCCGACGATATCAATCAATCGCGCTTAAAACGGCTTGAAGAGACTTCTCATGAATACCTGGCTGAAGTGGAAGGCGATTTCCCGGAATCT
Source organism: Flavobacteriales bacterium (assembly GCA_044353065.1). Classification (GTDB taxonomy): domain Bacteria; phylum Bacteroidota; class Bacteroidia; order Flavobacteriales_D; family Sanyastnellaceae; genus JAIBBG01. The sequence goes on from JBILCQ010000070.1 coordinate 1,419, forward strand.
ATGTTCCCATTGCCGTTGAAGCTTGAGTTGAAAACAGGAGCACAAGTTATGTTCGTGCGAAACGATAGCGCAGGCGGTCGATTTTTTAACGGCATGCTAGCAACGGTTTGTGAGCTGAGTGAAGCATCTATCAAGGTTCGTGTAATTGATAGCAACCTCGTGCTCGATATCCCCAAAGAGCAATGGGAAAATAAAAAATACTCTGTGAGTGCTTCCACGCGTGATTTGGATGAAGAAGTGGTGGGTACGTTTAGTCAGTATCCTATCAAACTTGCGTGGGCTGTTACCGTTCACAAGAGCCAGGGGCTTACGTTCGATAGAGCGGTGATTGATGTGGGGCAGGCATTTGCACCGGGTCAGGTCTATGTGGCATTGTCGCGTTTGCGTGCGTTGGATGGTTTGATATTGAAAACCCGCATCGATCCTTCGGTAATCAGCAACGATGCTGTGGTCGTCAATTTTTCAAAAACCAAACATGCTGCTGAAAAACTTCAGGAAATTCTTCACGTGCGGCGTTTGCATTATATCCATGATTTGATCGCTTCCACTTTTCAGTTCAATCAATTATCTCATGAGTTGGAACAGGCCGTTAAAGACGGAGATGATTCATGGGAGTTGGATGCTACTATGAAGCCCGTACTGCAGGTGATACGCGATGCCGTGCGCTCGGAAGTTGCAAACACCGGTAAGTATGTGCAGCAATTGCAATACTTGCTCAGTCAAAATGATGAGGCTACACTGCAGGCCAGACTCGAAAAGGGATGTGCATACTACAACGAGTTTCTTGGGCAGCACATATCCGAGTTGTTGCTTCACATGCAACACATGCAGTGGCGCAGTGGTGTAAAGTCGTACTTGAATACGTTGGCTGAAGTAGATCAATTGCTCATGAAGAAATATGACGATATCGCGAAGGCGATGCTCATCATTCAGGGCTTGCTGAAGAGAGAACAATTTATTGATGTGGCGATTATTGACCGACGACGTGATGCGCTCCGCAATGGCTGGCTGGAGGCTGCTCGCAGCAACGCACTGGCTGCTCGCTCGAGCGCAGCGGAAAATGAGGGTAAATATGCAGGGAAGAAGAAAGGGCGCAAGACACGCAGTGCTGTGAAGGCAAGCGCTAGTTCGAAAGCTTCCAAGAAAGATACGGTAGAGCATAGTCTTGAATTGTTTCGACAGGGAAAATCGCTGGAGGCGATTGCCTCCGAGCGCAGTCTCTCCGTTTCGACTATCGAATCACATTTGGCCAAGGCAATTGCGACTTCAAGAATGCAACTAAGCGATTATGTAGCGAATGAAGAGAGCGCTGAAATAGAAGTCGCTATCACAGAGCATGGCGCCGATGGCTTGCGAGGTGTATTCGATGCGCTCAATGGAAAGTACAGTTTCGGAAAGCTGCGTGCCGTTGCCGCGTATTTGAATCGCGGTAGCAGTTCAGATTGATTAACATTCTAGCCAAGGATTGATTTCCCTGTTAATGTCTGAAGGAAAGGGAGAATTCTTTTTTGCGAATGAATTTATCGGCGAGCCGATTCAATAATTTACACCAATAAATTCGTGGTCTGTTCACTTCGCCCTTCGCCCTTCGCCCGTCGTCCCTCGTCCTTTAAACTTCTCTACTAATACCTCATCCACTTCCACAGCTCGCGGTATGTCGGCTTTTTGCCGTACATCAAAATACCGACGCGGTAAATTTTTCCTGCGAACCAGACGAAAAAGAGGATGCTGCTTACCAGAATGAGAATCGAAAGAATCTTTAGTCCAATTGAAACTCCGATGGCTGTTTTTACCATCATGACAATAGGGGAGGTGAGAGGAACAAGGGCGAAAATTTGACCAATGCTGCTCTCCGGATTTTCAATCATCATGGTAGATACGATGTAGCCGAAAATGAGCGGCAACGTAACGGGCATCATGAACTGTTGTGTGTCTGTTTCATTGTCGACACTTGCACCAATGGCCGCAAAGAGCGAGGCATAGAGCATATATCCACAAACGAAAAAGATGAGGAATGATACGATTAAATCAGTCCAGGAAATTTCTGTGAGCACAGCGAGCATCTCAGACTTCATGGCTTGTCCATCATTGTCATCGCTCATGTTTTGAGCTTCTATCACACCATTAGCGTCAATCATGGCAAGCTGTTCCTTTTGTCGTTCGAGCAGTTGCTTTTGCATAGCACCAACACCGAAGGCCGAAATAGCTGCCGTCAAGCCGACCCAAATCAGGAACTGAGTTAACCCTACCAGACCAATGCCGATAATCTTCCCCATCATCAACTGGAAGGGGCGCACACTAGAAATGATTACTTCCACTATTCTGTTGGTCTTCTCTTCCATGACACCGCGCATCACTTGAACGCCATAAAAGAAAATGAAGAAGTAAATGATGAGCGCAAAGCCAAAACCAATCATGGCCTTCGTCGAAGTTAGATCTTTCTTGCCTCCTTCACTGGGTTTAATGACATTGATGTCGACCGATTGACGAATGCTCTTATACGTTTCAATAGGAATGTTATTCTTTTTTGCGCGGTAAAGCTCCAGCGCATCTTCTATGTCGTTTCCAATGAGACTTTGGATGCTCATGCTGGGTGTTTTCTCGGCATACATCTCGACCTTTCCATCGGTGTAGGAAATGTCGGAAAGTTGAATTACCGATGTGTAGATACCGGATTCAAGTTCTTCCTGTGGATTTACAGTTCCTTTGCGAAAGTCGTAGCTGATTTTGCCGGTATTGCGAAAACGAGGCCGCTCAATTCCTGCCTTCTGATATTCTAGAATCTCATCTTCGAGCAGGTAGCCGAGGTTATCGGCAAGAAGCACATGCTGATGCGTGGTGTCGTTTGCCGCGATTAACGCAATACCTACAATGAGACCTCCGAAAATAATCGGGCCTAAAATGGTCATGATGAGGAAGCTTTTCTTCTTCACCTTGCTCATGTATTCGCGCTGTATGATGAGGAGTGTCTTATTCATGAGTTGCATTGAATTGTTGAACAGCTTGAATGAAAATTTGCTCCATATCAGGTACTATTTCATTGACCCCGTGTATCTGTACATGTGGTATGAGCGATTGTAACAAATCATTCAACGATCGGTTGCCAAGTAGTTTAATTTCCGCGAATGCACCTTTTTCATCGGAAGCCGTGCGCAGTAATTCGAATTGTGTCCACAACCCAATACCGATATCCATTGCGGCTCCTTCGAAGTCTACTCGATATGTTTGAGTGCGAAAGCGTGATTTAATGTCTTTTACGCTTCCATCGAGAATTAGACGCGACCGATTGATGAGAGCAATGTTGTCGCATAGTGATTCTACACTGCCCATGTCGTGAGTAGAAAGAATAATGGTAGTGCCTTCGTCTTTTAAACGCAGCATTTCAAGTCGAATGAGCTCTGCATTGATAGGGTCGAATCCGCTAAAAGGTTCATCGAGTATCAAGAGTTTTGGCTTGTGTAAAATCGTCGTGATGAATTGCACCTTCTGCGCCATTCCTTTAGAAAGATCTTCCACTTTCTTATCCCACCAGTTGCTGATTTCAAAACGCTCAAACCACGTTTTCAATCGTGTTTGCGCTTCTCGCGCCGATAGTCCTTTGAGTTGTGCGAGGTACATGCATTGCTCGCCAACTTTCATCTTTTTATACAAGCCACGTTCCTCCGGCAGATATCCAATGAACTCTACATCGCCCGGCTGGAGGGGCTTACCGCAAAATAGAACTTCCCCTTGGTCGGGACCGGTAATTTGGTTGATGATGCGAATGAGTGAGGTTTTCCCTGCGCCGTTAGGGCCGAGTAAACCAAACACGCTTTGCTCGGGCACCGCAATACTGACATCGTTGAGTGCAACGTGTTTTGCATAGGACTTATGGATGTGACGTGCTTCTAGGGTGAACATTGTGGAAGGGGTGAAGGATAAGGTATAAGGTATAAGGTGTGAGGGGTAAGGTATAAGGGGTGAGGTATAAGGTAAACGTTGTTTGGCAAAAGGTTCAAAGTTTCTGGGCTACCTTACCCCTTATACCTTACCCCTTACCCCTTCTCCTTTATCCCTTGTCGCTGATCGCTTCAATTACACCATTCACGACGTACGCCAACTGCTCATCTGTCAGTTCAGTGTGCATAGGAAGTGACATCACATTGCGCGATAATTCTTCGGTAACAGGGAAGTCGCCTTCTTTGTAGCGCGGATCTGTATAAGCTTTTTGCATGTGCATGGGCACCGGATAGTACACCATAGATGCGATACCCTTTTCTTGCAATTTGGCTTGCAGTGCAGCGCGATCAACGTTGTTGAGCACAAGCGTATATTGGTGGAATACGTGCGTGCTCTTTGGGTCGCGCACCGGGATTGTGATATTGGGATGGTTGGCAAACGCCTCGTCATAATAGGCAGCTGCTCGCTGGCGATTCGCGATGTATGTGTCGAGGTGTTTCAACTTGATGTTAAGCACCGCTGCTTGAATAGTGTCAAGTCGTGAGTTGACACCGATGCTATCGTGATAATAACGCACCTTCATCCCGTGATTGGCTATCATGCGTAGCTTTTCAGCGAGGGTGTCGTCATTCGTAAACATTGCTCCACCGTCGCCATAGCATCCGAGATTCTTGGAAGGAAAGAAGCTCGTCGTTCCAATATGTCCCATGGTGCCGGCTTGCTTGCGTGTTCCATCGCTGAACGTGTAGTACGCTCCAATGGCTTGGCAATTATCTTCAATTACATAGAGATTGTGCTTGTTGGCTATCGACATAATCGATTCCATGTCGGCACACTGACCAAACAGATGCACGGGAACAATCGCCTTAGTCTTTGGCGTGATAGCTTTTTCCAATGCAATCGGATCGATGTTGTAGGTGCCGGGTAACGCATCCACCAGAACCGGTGTGAGTTGCAAAAGCGCAATTACCTCTACCGTCGCCACAAACGTGAAGGAAGTTGTGATTACTTCATCGCCCGGCTTCAGATCCAGCGCCATCATGGCTATCTGCAAAGCGTCGGTTCCATTAGCACAATTGACAACATGCTTTACCTGCATGTATTTTTCCAGGGCAGTTTGGAAATCTTTTACCGCGGGGCCATTGATGAAGGCAGTATTTTCTACCACATCTAAAATGGCTCTGTCTATTTCGCTCTTCACATGGTGGTACTGGGTCTTGAGGTCGACCATTGGAATATTCATCATACTATTCAAATAAGAATTTTAGGTGCCTAATATACTATGAGTACATACGCACGCTCTGTCATTTTCAATTGGAAAATGAGTCAATTATCAACGCCAGAATTTGATGAGCAAAATCTCTATCGCTAAGAAGATGAGAGCCCAAATGATTAAGCTCAGCCAGTATTTGTGGCTGCCCTCGATTGCGTTTGCTTCTGCTCCGATTGATTCCAAATCCGTTTCAAGAACCGACCAGTTAGTTAAGTTCTGATCTGAAATTTTCTGCTCAAATTCTTCAATAGAAATCGTTTCATTGTGTGACTCCGCTCGGTCGAAATTGAAGGCAAGCGGGCGTAAGGCGTTTCCTGCGCGTGTAAGCAAAAAATTACCTGCTTGAGTCAGGTCACTATGCACAAAGACTTCGATTTGATTTCCTGCATTGCGGTGTTCCGGGATTATTTCCATATCACCGTTAATACTCTGAATGCGGAAAGTTTCCTCGCTTTCCATGGCGACATTACGAAGCTCAATTGCTTCCTCACGGCCTAACGTGTAACTCAGTCTGGCCGTGGGTTGAGAAAATTCTGCCATGCGAATGAGTGTGGCAGGAAAAAGCGCATGCTGTGTGAAGTTGGTTTCGTCGATGGATAAGGATACGGAGCTAAAATAAAATCGGCCGTTCCCAACGTTGGATGAAATTAGAAACGGACTGCTGTTTTGAAGTGTTAACAAAGGTTCTGCCCACTGGTCGCTTGAAAGCGTTACAGCGTAATAGACATTGGCAGAGGGCAAATCGATGTTGCCGTTCGTTTTTTGAAAAGCTTCCTTGAAAATACTGTGTTCATAATTGACAGTAGACACAGCCGTAACTCCGGTAGATTTTCCGCTGATTTGTCCCGATCTCCAGCTTGCTAATGCGTTGTTGTAGTCGCTAACTGTGATTTCCGATGCGGGGATCATCAAAACGCTTCCGCCGGCCTCCATAAATTTCGATAGCTCAGAAGCCAGTCCACTCGTTAAATCGCGAAGCTGATTCACCACAACAAAGTTCATCTCAGCGAACCGACTGTAATCGATCATCGACTCATTCATGCTGTTCCATGAGTAGAATGAGTCGTCGCTGAACACCGCGCGCACAGCTTGCGTACTCGCCGTATTTCCTAGGATTTCTAAAACGTTGATTTGATCTGCAACAGAATAACTGAAGTAGTAATTGTCGTCGTTGGTAATCGAAACGTCTGTCAACCCCAGTGAGCAATGCTTCAGACCTGGTTCGGTATTCGTGTACGTAATATCTACGGTTGTTTCAGCCCTTGCAGGAATCGATGCGCTGGCCACGCTTTTCTGATTGCCATTGATAATTAATTGAAGCGGGATAGACTCTACATCATCACCGCCAGTGTTGACCAAACGGGCATGAAGAATCTCAGGTTGATTAATTTGACGCACCGGTGTTTCAAACCAAACGGAATCGATAAACACATTGCCTTTTATCTCGGGTAACTCGGGCACTACTGTCACGCGCATTACGGTATCAATGGCGATATTTTCAATGTCGGTGACAGAGGCCTGAAGATCGCTAAGAATGAAGGCGTGCTTTTTTTCCAATCCTGAAGTGACAAGCGCATCGCGCTGCCGTGTATATACTTCACTCAGTTTTCGACTGGCAGGTGATAGTTCAACCTCCTGAATAAGGTCGGTCATTTCCTCTTTGCTTACCAGGCGTTGATGTCTTCCTTCAAAGTCTGTTGTGAGTAGCTGGAATTTATCGGAAGGTGAAAAAGAAGCAACGATTTCAAGGGCTTTGTTTTTTGCCAGGTCGAGCATGATACCATCTTTACCTGCGCCCTGCATACTGAATGAGTTGTCGATGTAAATCGATACGGCAGTTCCACCCGGCTTTTCAATTGCGCCGGGTTGTGGTAGATAAGGTTGTGCAAAGGCGAGCACGATAGCAATCACGGCAAGCAAGCGTGCAATGAGAATTAGAAGGTGCTTGAGGTTTCGCTTGCTCTGTGTTTCTTGTTTTATTTCTTTGAGAAATTCGACATTTGAGAAGTAGACTTTCTTGAATTTCCGGAAATTAAAAAGATGCACGATGATGGGTATCGCAGTAGCGAGTAATCCCCATAGCATTTCCGGATGCACGAATTTCATAAGCGTCGCGAAGATAAGCGGAGGTCGAGGTTACAACTTGTCGAGGTTCGGAAAAATGGTTAAGCCAAACTTTCGCACTCCAGGCGAGTTATCGGAACACCTCGCCGCGCAATTGCATCCCGATAATAGGACTATTTTTCGACTTCGATTGCCAGTTGTTAGCCGTGAAATCGGTGTTGCCCTCTGCACAAAACACACTCACATGTGCTCCTTCTTCAATTGACTCGGGCGTTATTCCCAGAATTTTCTCCGGCCCTGAAGTGAATTTTTCCAGAATTTCACTGGCCGTCATGTGTTTCTCGAGTGCTGTAAATGCGGTGCAGAAAGTTGCTTCCAGGGAGCTGATACCGAAGCTGGCATCTTCAAATTCCCGAACCTTATGCTCAATATCTTCCGGACAATGATCGCTCACGATTGCATCGATGGTTCCGTCTTTGAGTCCTGCTAAGAGGGCCTTCTTATCTTCCTTGCTACGAAACGGCGGTATTACCTTGAAATTCGAATCGAACGAGGTTAAACTGTCGTCGCTAAAAAGCAGTTGGTGAGCAGCCACTGAACACGTCACATTCAATCCATCTCGCTTAGCTTTTCTCACTAAATCGACACTGCGGGC
>JBILCQ010000071.1:0-9320 GCA_044353065.1 Flavobacteriales bacterium
CCACTTCAAGAAGAAAAAATTCAAGTATCCGGTTGAGTGGGGCATCGATATGCAGAGCGAACACGAGCGTTACCTCGTGGAAAAGCACTTCCAGAAACCCGTTATCATCACAGGGTATCCCGCAGCCATCAAAGCGTTTTACATGCGCATGAACGAGCCCGATGCACAAGGTCGTCATACCGTTGCCGCCATGGATATTCTGGTGCCCGGCATCGGCGAAATTATCGGTGGTTCACAACGCGAAGAGCGCCTTGAAGTTCTGCGAAGCAAGTGCGCTCAATTCAACATTCCGGAAGATCACATTTGGTGGTATCTCGAAACACGCAAATTCGGAACATGCACGCATGCCGGTTTTGGAATGGGCTTCGAACGCCTCATCATGTTTGTGACAGGTATGGGAAATATCCGCGATGTGATTCCTTTCCCGCGCACTCCGCTCAATGCCGAGTTCTAAGACAAAAGTTCTTTCGCATTGGCCAACGCTGCTGCTGAGAGCTTTTTTCCGCCCAGCATTTCCGCCAATTCATTGACGCGTTTTTCTTCGTGTATTTCCTCTACTGAAGTAAAGGTCTGCTCGTCGCGCACCTCCTTGGCAACCTTCCAGTGGTGCTCGGCCTTACCCGCTATTTGCGGCAAGTGCGTGATGGTAATCAGCTGCATCGAAGCGCTCATCTCTTTCAGTATGGCACCAATCTTCAGCCCCACTTCACCGCTAACTCCTTGGTCGATCTCATCCAAAATGAGCACGGGCAAACGCTTGTGTTTACTGATGGATGCTTTTATGGCAAGCATCACGCGTGATATTTCACCTCCGCTCGCCACTTTTTGTATGGGCTGAAACTGCCCGCCTTTGTTGGCTTTGAATAGGAAGGCGATTTGATTTCTTCCCCAAAAGTCGAATTCATCTTTGCGTTCTAATTGCAATTGTACTTCGGCGTGCTCCATGCTTAGTTGAGTGAAATAGCCACGCATTTCCTTCTCTGCCATCTTCGCTCCACTTGCTCTTGCTTTATCCAATGCCATAGACAATTCGCTCAGCTCATCGGTTAAACTTACAATCTCCATTTCACATTGCTTGATGCGTTCTTCCAAATCTTCCGAAGAGAACGCACGTGACTGCAATTGCTTCAAGATGTCCAGCAACTCCATCGACGTTTGCACCCGATGCTTTTTCTGCAATTGATACAATAGCGATAATCGCTCTCCAATTTGCTCTGCCCTCTTCTCGTCGCTCTGCACACCGGAAGCGAATGACTCGATATCGCGCGACAATTCGCGCAACTCGATAATGCTGCTTTCAAGTCGATTTTGATACTCAGCAATGACCCCGTTATGGCCACTTACCTTGGCAAGAATGTTCTTCGCCGAGGCTAGTCGACTGAGTATGGAATGTTCAACCCCATCGAGAATTTCACTTGCGCCATGCAATGCCTGACGAATGTGATCTGCATGTTGAAGTGTATTTAATTCAGACTCCAACTCGTCTTGATTCATTTCATCGAGCCCCGCCTTTTCCAATTCCTGCAATTGAAATTGCACATAGTCTTGCTCTTGCTGCCATTGCGAGAGTTGATTCTTCAATGTGCCTAACTCAGCATAGCGTTCATTCCACGTTGCGAAAACCGCTCTGTAGGACTTGAGAACAGCATCATTTCCGGAGAAGGCATCCAATACTTCAAATTGAAAGGAGCGCTCACTCAGCAAGGAATTTTCATGCTGGCTGTGAATATCGACCAAACGCGCGCCCAACATTTTGAGCACATTCAGCTGCACAGGTGTATCGTTGATGAATGAACGGCTCTTTCCGCCTACCGCAATTTCTCTGCGCACTACTGCCTGTGCATCGTAATCCAAATCGTGCTCTTGAAAAAACGCTTGTAACTCAGTACCCGCAAGATTGAAGGTGGCCTCTACCACGCATTTAGCATCGCCACGTCGAATGGATTTCGCATCAGCACGCTCGCCCAGAAGCAGTCCAAAAGCTCCGAGTAAAATGGATTTCCCGCTTCCCGTTTCACCGGTGATAGCCGTAAAGCCCGCGGAAACATCTATCGAAAGCTCATCGATAAGCGCATAGTTCTGGATGTAAATAGACTTCAACATAGAATTACGAAATACCTCAAGCAAAATAATGGCATTGAAACGAAATGCCTTCGGAATAACGTGGAATATCCACAGCGTAGTTATTCACACCAGCAACCTCCGGCTATTGCAAGATCCGATCGTATTTGGAAATGTTACCCGGGTCGAGAATTTTACAAGTTTCAGCAACCTTCTTCTTCTCACTCATGGGTCTAGGCGAATAGATATTCACGATTTCGTCTGACTTTGAATAGAACAAGACTTGCATGTTGTAGGACGACGGTTTAATTCGATGCACTTCATTCAGACCTTCGATGGCTGCGCTCATACTCTCGATGGCTTCCGCTTGATTTATATAGAGCTTATCCAACCCCTTGCGATGGTAGTCGTATAAAAAATCACGAATAGGCTTGAAAGACTGTGACAAGATATTCTCAATGAGCCAAAATCGATTCTGTCTTCCTTTTTCATTGCTTCGCCAACCCAACTCAGGGGCATTCTGCGCGTTATTAATGATGGTCTGACATGTAAGATAATAATCGGTTCCTCCTTCCTCGGCGAAGGTGTCATAGTCCATTGCCAAAATGAGATGAGCGTAAAATGCAAGCACACTGCTCAAATTATCCCGATGCTGATCGTTGCTCCACTGAATCATCGTGTTTTCCTGAAACACGAATTCGAAGTCACGGTCATTGATATTCAAAACTGAGGTTTTATAGTCTGAATTGTAAACCGGCCTGCTCGATGTAACCTGCAGACTTCCTTTGAAAGAACGAATATCGAGTTGCTGTTCAATCGTTATCTGAAATGTACATTGAATGCGCTCGTTATTTTGCCAGGTGTCGCGGGACCAACGACGACTATTGAGAAACTCTGTCATCGTGTTCTTCATGGTATTGAAAAACTCCGGAGGTGAAATCACCTGCTGGGGAATCAGAACGTTTACGGTTGCATTGAGCTCCTGAGCGCTTGTTGTCAGGACTAAAAAACAAATACCTATTCCGAGAAGGATAATTCTTTTCATCGATTCGTTAATTCTTGGATTGCCTCCGCAATGTCTCGCGCTACCAGCGATTTGGGCTTCAACCCAAACTCACTGATTTTATTGTCGCGCCAAATTAAGGTGATTTTATTGGTGTCGGTGCCAAACCCTGCTCCTGCATCGCGCAAACTATTCAGCACAATCATATCTAAATTCTTGCGCTCGAGCTTGCCTTTCGCATTGGCTACTTCGTCATTGGTTTCCAACGCAAAGCCCACGAGCCATTGACCTTTACGCTTGCGATTTCCCAAAGCCAACGCTATATCAGGAGTTTTGACCAGTGGTAAAATCCACTTTTCATCGTTCTTCTTTTGCTTCTGATCGAGCACAACTTCAGGCATGTAATCGGCCACAGCAGCTGCCAACACGGCACCGTCAACATGTTCGAAAACAGCCAAACAAGCCTCCAGCATTTCTTTCGCAGAGACAACATCCACTCGATGAACTAATGGGTGATGTAAGTTCAATTGATTGGGACCGCACACCAAGGTTACTCGCGCTCCCAAGTTGGCCAACGTTTCCGCAAGGGCAAATCCCATTTTACCCGAGGAATGATTTCCAATAAATCGCACCGGGTCAATTGCTTCATAGGTTGGACCTGCTGTAACGAGCACGTGCTTGCCATGCATCGGACTTTCTGCGGTAAGAATCGAAATTACAGAGGTCACTATTTCCTCTGGTTCCGCCATTCTTCCCTTTCCAATTAACCCACTGGCGAGTTCACCTTCACCGGGTGCCAGTAAATGATGTCCGAAAGAAACCAACTTTTCGATATTCTCTGCGGTGCCGCCATGCAGAAACATGTCATGATCCATAGCGGGCGCGAAAAACACCGGACAACGCGCACTCATGTAAACCGCCATGAAAAAACTGTCGCATTGTCCTTGGGCCATTTTACTCAAGGTGTTGGCCGTAAGTGGCGCCAATATCATGAGGTCGGCCCACAGGGCCATTTCCACATGGTTGACCCATACGCCACTGTCTTTATTTTCTGTAAAATCGGAATGAACGGGATTCTTACTCAGCGTAGAAAAGGTCAGTGGTGTCACAAACTGCAAAGCGCCATTGGTAAGCATTACACGTACTTCGGCTCCTGCCTGCACCAAGAGCCGCACGATAAAGGCCGCCTTGTAAGCAGCGATGCTGCCCGAAACTCCTACGATTATTTTCTTTCCTTGAAGCATTAAGTCTTAAAATGAAGAAAGATGGCATTCGGCCATCTTTCCAATTTCTATCTTCTGCAAGAATTAGCTGTTCTTGGTTTCTTCAGGGTAGCGATAATGAACAGCTCCATCAATCAATTCCTGAACGGCAATGCTGTGCGGCTTTGGCAAACGCTCATAATGACGGCTTATTTCAATTTGTTCGCGGTTCTCGAATACTTCTTCGAGGTTATCGCTGTTGCTGCCGAACTCCTCCAACTTCTGAGACAATTCTTCCTTCATCTCACGGCTAATTTGATTAGCACGCTTCGTTAACAAAACGATTGTTTCGAAAAGATTGCCATCGACCTTGTCATACAACTCGCTTGTATTGCGGGTAACGGTAGTCTTGGCAGCGGTTGAATTCTTGTATGTACTCATTTTTTAGATTGTTCGCTAGCGGTTGAACTCAGTTTTTCTACTTGCTTTTCGCTTTTCTTCAGGTAGGTTTCGGCATCGCTCAGAAACTCACTTTCCGGGAAAGCGGTTGCGAATGTACGATAATTTTCAGCAACTGCGCGCATTCGCTCCAATTTCTTCTCTTCGATGCTTCCCTCTGCAAGCATGTACTGACACTTCACAATCAAATACAGCGCTTCTTCCCGGTAAATGGAACCCGGATATTCCTTAATGAACTCCGTAAGCGCCGAGGTTGCCGCCTTGTATTTCAGCGTCTTGGCGAATTGATAGGCGTTTTCATATGCCTTTTTTTCGAGCTTCATGTTCAACCTTTCCATTTGATGATTGGCTGAGTCTTTCAAATGGCTATGGGGATAGGTATCGAGGAATAGCTGGTATTCATCCAGCGCATTGCGCGTATCAGTTTGATCAAGCGCGTAGCTGGGCGAAAGCTTGTAGCTGCACTCAGCTGCCAGGAATAGACATTCCTCCGACCGGGGGCTATTGGCAAACGTTTTAGCAAACGTCTTTAGATAATAATTCGCCAGGTAATAATCATCCACGCCGTAGTGACTTTTAGCGTAAAGAAAATAAACCTCTTCAGCCAACTGCGTTCCTCGTGTAAGACCGATGAGCTCTTCAAGGATCGGTAAGGATTTGTAATAATATTCCTTTTCGTAGTATTCCTTGGCCTTGGTGTATTTGTAATTGATGTCAGTACTCTTCAACACTTTATTGTATTCACTGCAGCCCGAAAGGATTCCTGCAGCCACTATTGCAATCAAGATGGTTTTGAAAAGTCTGATCTCGTTCATAATTCAGAGGGCGAAAATAAGCAATCAGGCTTGCGCAAGCATCATAGGCTCCAACTCAAAAAGCGTGAGGCAAAGTCGGGTGTTTATAAATGCTTGCTGATACAGATTATTGACGATAACCATTTCCTAATTTTGGCTTTGAAATTTTAAAACCTGAATACGTTGGATATTTTTGAACGCATTGCCAAGAATCGCGGCCCGCTGGGTCAGCATTCCAAAGAATCGCATGGCTATTTCACCTTTCCAAAACTGGAAGGTGAATTAGGCCCACACATGACCTTCCGAGGCAAAAAGGTATTGGTGTGGAGTCTGAACAACTACATCGGACTTGCCAACCATCCGGAAATTCGCAAAGTAGACACCGAGGCAGCAGCTCAATGGGGCATGGCCTATCCGATGGGAGCCCGCATGATGAGCGGCCAAACCAAATATCACGAACAACTCGAATCTGAGCTCGCTTCTTTCATGCAGAAAGAAGACGCGTTTTTGCTCAACTACGGATACCAGGGTTGCATGAGTGCTATCGAAGCCCTCGTAGGTCGCCACGACGTGATTGTGTACGATAGTGAATGCCACGCCTGCATGGTCGATGGTGTGCGACTGCATCACGGAAAGCGTTTCGTTTTCCAGCACAACGACATGGAGAGCTTCGAAAAACAATTGAAGCATGCGAAAGCCATCACCGACAAAACCGGGGGCGGCATTTTGGTCCTCACAGAGGGTGTATTCGGCATGGCCGGCGACCAAGGAAAACTCAAAGAAATCGTTGCGTACAAGAAAGAATACGGCTTCCGTTTGTTTGTTGACGATGCGCACGGATTCGGTTCAATAGGAGAAAACGGCCGCGGTGCAGGTGATGCACAAGGCGTTCAAAAAGACATCGATGTGTACTTCGGAACCTTTGCCAAAGCAATGGCAACGGTAGGAGCATTTGTTGCAAGCGAAGAACACGTGATTGAATACTTGCGCTACAACATGCGCTCACAAACATTTGCCAAAGCGCTGCCGATGCCAATCGTCATTGGAGCCATCAAGCGCCTGGAAATGCTTCGTTCTATGCCTGAGCTGCAGCAACAGCTGTGGCACATTGCAGGAGAGCTTCAAAACGGATTGAAAAAAGCTGGTTTCGATATCGGTCACACCAATTCTGTTGTTACGCCGGTGTTTCTGAAAGGCTCGCTCGGCGAGGCCACAAACGTCACACTCGAGTTGCGCGAGACCTACAACATCTTCTGCTCTATCGTGGTTTACCCTGTAGTGCCAAAAGATGTAATCATGCTGCGTCTCATTCCGACTGTAGTGCACACGGTGGAAGATGTGAACTACACCATCGACTGCTTTAAGAAAGTGCGCGAGAAACTGGAGGCAGGCGCCTACAAAGCAGAAAAGATTGCCAGTTGGGCTTAACAAATCCAAGTCATAAAACAAAAAGGCCGCATCTGCGGCCTTTTTTATATGGTCAAAAAATTATTTCAAATTCTTCGCAAGGTAATTCTGCACTTCGCGAATGCTCTTGGGTTTCAACACAATTTCACCCTTCGCATTAATCAGGTAAAATGCCGGGGTGCGTGTTACGCGATAATCCTTGGCTACAGGTGACTGAAAATCTTTCATGCCGCATACGTTGGGAAAGGTGAAACCACGCTCTGCAATAGCAGCTTTCCATGCATCCGGACTGCGGTCGATTGAGACACCCAGAATCTCGAAACCCTTCTTGCTCCAGGCATCATAGCAGGCCTTTACTTCGGGCGCTTCGCCCTTGCAATGCTCACAGAAGCTACTCCAGAAAAGAACAAGGGTATACTTCTTCTTCGCAGCCAGAGCATAAAGATCAACCGGCAGACCATTCGCATCATTCAATTGGATATTGGGTGGTTTATGACCTATTGATAATCGCTGGATGCTCTCAGCCGTATTTTTAACAACACTGCTCAAATCGGCATCACCGCAGGCATCGCCGTTGATATAGTTATCGATGATGTACATGCAAATGGTTTCCATGTTACTTTCATAAAAGCCCACGAGCATTTGATTCAACGCGAACTCCAACACGGCATCATGCGCTTTGGCACGTTCGACCACCACTTCAATGCAACTATAGAAACCACTATCACTCCCCTTACTGAACAGACGCATGAAGCTTTCGATTCTATCCGATAGTACTCGGCTTCGTGTAATACTTACATCACCAAAATCGACATTATCCCAATACTTGCGAATGTCAGTGCGATTGGGCTCTTGCTTCCAACCCATGAGTTTTGCAAGATGTGTTCCCGGATAATCTGCGATTATCTTCTTTTGCAAATCAAGCAATTCCTTCTCTTTTAAAACGAGCTGCTTGTCGAACTCAGCCTTTTTTTCCGGGTTTTTAGACCCACCTACTTTCGCGTCTTTGATGGACTTCAGCAAACCCGGCTCTTGCTTATTGTAAAGACTCCACCCAATGTTCTCGCGTGAATTTGAAGAGGACATTGAACTCTCCAGTTTTACACCCGTAAATTGAAGGTCGATTGTCTTTTCGGCCGGATTGAGAATAACGGGACACATGTTATTCTCATTTAACCCAATCATATAAATCCCTTTTTCATATTCACGCTCGGCAAATGAAAACTGACCATTGGTGATTTGCGTGCTATCCAATTTCACCGTATTACGGCCGAATGATTCCCAAATAAATAGTTTACCTGCCTTCTGAGCAGTCATCGTTCCACTCACTTTGATGATACCCTTAACAGCCGGCCCTTGCAACGTATCAGTTTCGAACCCCCAACAAACAACACGTGCAGAAAACATGGCAAGCAAAAGAAAATACTTCGTCATATTCATTTCGATTTGATGATTACAAAAATAAGTGTCCACTAAAATCTGGTTGAAACCCGCCGAGGGCATTCGTTTATTTTTACGGCCGCGCGCGGTTGATAAAAATCAGGCCAAAGAAAGTAACCCTCTCTTGCCACCATCGTAATGGACTTGAAAATTACCAAACAGAAAGCTATGGCCTTAATGGGGATAGAATCGTCGCACGATTTCGAAGAATTCGTGAATCAACATGAAGAAATGTTGTTCGCATGGAAGCAGGAAGTTCTGCAGAAATTCATGGTACCAACTTTACTGAAGAATAAACTGAAAAATCTGAGTCAAATGATTGCTGCTGAGCAAGCGCTTTCATTAACCGAGGCAGATGCGGAACACCATGTTGAGTTGCCGGCACTCTCGTTGGCCGGAAAGATTGACTTTCTAGAATCCTATGAAAGCGGGCTGAGCAACCTTAAGCTTCAGCTCATGAACTCATCTTCATTTGCGCACATCGAGCTCATCGTGAAGTCACTCATTGAATTTCAAGACACGTATATGATGCGGTTCACAGACTTCTTCAGCGATTATTCGGAAGCCCTTCCTGAAGAAGTGAATTCAAGGGAAATCATCGACACTGGAAAATTACTGCTGACTCTTAAGCAGAATCAAATCGACAACAAGATGAGCTGGGCCATTGAACGTGAAATTTCACGCATCAAAAAAATCAGGTCAATCTGAGCGCACTAATTACTATTTACTATTTGCGAGTTGCTGATCGATTAATGATTGGTAAATAGTGAATAGTAAATAGTTACTCATACCTCAAAGCTTCAATCGGGTCTAGCTTGGCGGCCTTTCGAGCCGGATAATAACCGCTCACCACACTCACCATAAAACAAATGGTGACGCCAATGAAAATCCACGCCCATGGAACCGTAAAGCTCGTTCCAACGACCAGGGAGACAACATTTCCTGCCAGAATTC
>JBILCQ010000318.1:0-2641 GCA_044353065.1 Flavobacteriales bacterium
TGAGCGTTACGGCGAACTCACAGGTGAGTATTTATTACGCGGTTTGAAGAAGCTAATCACCACGCCTGATCCGGACCTGAGCGAACTCAAGCCCTACCAGCTCGAACTTTACAATTGCATGAAGGATGGTAAACCATGGCCTTGGTAAAGTAAAACCCAATCGATATTCAGCATGAATCAATCTCTTGTTCACGTCGCTATTCTGGTGGATGATTATGACACAGCCATACACCATTACACTCAGCATCTTGGATTTACGCTAACAGAGGACAAGCACATGTCAGAAACCAAGCGTTGGGTATTGGTTACACCTCAAGGAAGTGCGTGTTCTCTCCTACTCGCTGTTGCCTCGAATGAAGAGCAAAAGCGACATATCGGGAATCAAACCGGCGGTCGTGTTTTTCTATTTCTTCATACCGACAATTTCGAACGTGATTACGAACGCTTGCAATTGCATGGAATTGAAATTGTGCGTCCCTATGCGAACGAACCACACGGAAAAGTGGCTGTGTTCAAAGATCGCTATGGTAACCTCTGGGATCTTATTGAACCGATAAAACAACCCATATAATTTTCGTCTGTCAAAAGACAATTTTAAAGCTAACAATCAAATCAATGGATTCAACGCGCTACAACCCACAAGTCGACGACTTCTTCACTCGTGGATGCGGACGTTGCGCCTTGTTTGAAACGCCGCAATGCCGTGTGCACAAATGGCAAGAAGAAATGCAATTGCTGCGTGACATTTTGCTCGACGCTGGCCTCACGGAAGAGCGCAAATGGGGAAATCCATGCTATACGCACGACAGTAAAAACATTGTGATGATGGGAGCGCTCAAGGAATTCTGCTCCATTGGATTTTTCAAAGGATCGCTTCTCCCCGACCCCAACCAATTGCTTATCGCAGCCGGCGAAAACACGCAAGCTTCGCGACAGCTGCGCTTTACGGAAACAAAAAGTATTGAAAAAATTAAGTCGCAAATAACCGCCTTCGTTTTGGAGGCCATCCAACTGGAGCGAGATGGGAAGAAAGTTGCATCCAAACCTGTCAATGAGTTTCCGATGCCCGACGAACTCGTTCAAACCTTCAAAGAATCACCGACACTTGAAAAGGCCTTTTATGCACTTACGCCCGGACGTCAACGAGGATATCTGTTGCATTTTTCAGAACCCAAACAATCCAAAACACGCCTTGCACGCATAGAGAAATACCACGACCAAATCATGCGGGGCGAGGGCTTGCACGACGCCTACCGCAAAGCGAGCAAATAAGTTCACTTCATTAGTATACTTGCATCGCAAGGATGCTTCTTCACATCACATTTGCAAAATGTAATGAGCTATAAAACCGAACAAGAACAATTTTGGGCCGGAACTTTCGGCAGTGAATACATTGAGCGCAACAAAAGCGCGGAATATCTGGCATCGAACCTCAATTTCTTCTCGAAGTCGATGCAGCACATTGGTCGCCCGGCATCCATCCTTGAGTTTGGGGCCAACATCGGTATGAATCTACGAGCCATAAAAATGTTGTTCCCAACTATTGCACTCCATGCAATAGAAATAAATCCGACAGCAGCTTCTGAATTGAAGACTTGGTTGGGCGAAAACAAGGTGTTCGAAGGTTCCATTTTCGATTTCAATCCTTCGCAACAAGTCGAAGTTGCTCTCATTAAAGGAGTGCTCATCCACATCAACCCCGACATGCTGCAAACGGTCTATGAAAAACTCTACGCTGCCAGCAGCAAGTATATTCTCATTTGCGAATATTATAATCCGTCCCCGGTTACCATACCCTATCGCGGACATACCGACCGCCTTTTCAAGCGCGATTTTGCAGGCGAGATGCTAGAGAAGTACTCAGACCTTCAGCTTATTGATTATGGCTTTTGCTACAAGCGCGACCCGGCATTCCCGCAAGATGATGTGACCTGGTTTCTACTTGAGAAAAAGTAAACAACAATTTTTTAGGTATTCAAACCGATGGAAGCTATCGTGTGCTGTTGCTATGACCGCCTTGGTAATTCTTACCGTATTTCGCTTTCATCTTGTCGGCGCGCGTAACCTTGATAGGAACTTTCTTGTTCTTGTCTAACTTTTCATGGAATGCGCCTCCCCCATCCAGTTTGGGTGCTTTAACCTTGATAGGCATTGATCCGCGATCTGTTTCTTCCGGTAATGACTCATTGCTTATCTCAACTTCACTTGGCCAACTTGCAACTGGTATTCGATTGCCAATGAGTAATTCAATGGCTTGTAGAGCTTCTTGTTCGTAGGGCGCGACCATCGAAATAGCCACTCCTACACGTTGCGCTCTTCCGGTTCGACCAATACGATGCACATAGTCTTCCGGGGCCACGGGCATGATGAAGTTCACGACATGTGTCACGCCTTCGACATCGATTCCTCGTGCAAGCAAATCGCTCGCAACGAGAATGCGACAATTACCCGCAGCAAAGTCTTCCACGGTGCGCAATCGCTTGTTCGCATTTTTATTGGCGTGTATCACCGCGAGCTCAGAGCCAAAATCATCCTCCAACATAAACTCCAAACGATCGGCCATGCGCTTACCACCCGCGAATACCAGCACGCGCTGCATGCCGGAATCGGTCTGGAGCAAATGCCTGAGCAAATTCAATTT
>JBILCQ010000072.1:0-9214 GCA_044353065.1 Flavobacteriales bacterium
TTGGTAACCTCGTACCTCGTGACATTGCATCTCGCGCTGCCAAGGAGCGTTGCGACGAAGGTTTCGGCGTGAATGCAACAGGAGAAGCAGTGTATCTCGATTTCTCTTCAGCCATCATTCGTTACGGTAAGGCGCAAGCCAATGTGAAGGGAATTCACAATGCCACGGAGCAACAAATTATCGAGCTCGGAACGAAAGTGGTGGAGCAGAAATACGGAAACCTCTTTCAGATGTACGAGCAAATCGTAGCTGAGAATCCGTATACAACACCCATGATGATTTATCCCGCGGTGCACTACACCATGGGAGGTTTGTGGGTTGATTATGAGTTGATGACTTCAGTGCCCGGTTTGTACGCATGCGGCGAAGCCAACTTCAGCGATCACGGAGCAAACCGCCTCGGAGCTTCGGCTCTTATGCAAGGTTTGGCTGATGGTTACTTCGTGTTGCCATACACCATTGGTAATTACCTGGCTGATGAAATTCGTACAGGAAAAATCTCTACGCAGTCGCCTGAGTTTGATGAAGCGGAAAAGAATGTGCGCAAGCAAATTGACTCCTTGTTGAACAACAACGGAACGGAGCCGGTAGACCACTACCACAGACGCTTGGGTAAAGTGATGTGGGATAAGTGTGGTATGGCGCGCAATGAAAAGGGCTTGAAAGAAGCCATCGCAGAGATTCAACAAATCCGCAAAGAGTTTTACGCCAACGCCCGCGTACCGAACCAATCGGAGTATATGAACACGGAATTGGCCAAGGCACTTCGTGTAGCAGACTTCATTGATCTCGGTGAGTTGATGTGCTGGGATGCGCTCAATCGCAATGAAAGTTGCGGTGGTCACTTCCGCGAAGAATATCAAACGGAAGACGGCGAAGCACTGCGCGATGACGAGAACTACAAGTATGTAGCAGCCTGGGAATGGTCTGGAGATCCTTCTGCGCCAAAGCTGAATAAGGAGGAGTTGATTTACGAGAATATTAAGGTGCAGCAGAGAAGCTATAAGTAGGATTGGAGGGGTTAGGATTGTAGGATAATAGCGGAAGGCAAGTTGTGAGAGTTGATTCGAACCCTTTTTATGGAATCGTTTTACAGCCCACGAATTTATTCGTGGGAGATTGGAAGAATAAAGAGCAATAAGTTATTTGAAATAGGAATTAGCATTTTGGTATTCGAATTTTAGCATTGCATTATGAATGCAAGAGTTGAATACAAGACACCGGTCAAGTCATATCGTGACTTGATTGTTTGGAAGAAATCAGTAGAATTAGTTGAGGATGTGTACATCCTGACAAATGGGTTTTCTTCCAGCGAGAAGTTTGGTCTGACAAGTCAAATGCGCAGAAGCGCGGTTTCTATTCCGTCCAACATTGCAGAAGGTTGGGGTAGAAAACGCACAGGAAACTATGTTCAGTTTCTAGGTATTGCTTCAGGCTCACTTGCTGAACTAGCAACTCAACTGGAGATTTCGTTTCGTTTAGGATATTGTGGTTTGGAACGAAGAAATGTGTTGGAAAACAAGATGAATGAGTTAAGTAAAATGCTATTCGTATTGATACGAAAATTAGAGAAAACAAACATGAATGATACGTTCTAGGACGTTTGAATGTTAAGGGATACAGCCATGTGTCGGCTCTGTAATCCTACAATCCTACAATCCTACAATCCTTAAAACGCATACGATGAATCTCAAACTCAAAATATGGAGGCAAAAGAACACCTCCGAACAAGGACAAATAAAGGACTACAACGTAACCAACGTTTCTCCCGACATGTCGTTTCTGGAAATGATCGACGTGCTCAACGACGACTTGGTGAAGAAAGGTGATGATCCGGTTGCGTTCGATCACGATTGCCGTGAAGGTATTTGTGGTATGTGCAGCATGTTCATCAACGGCGAAGCGCACGGCCCGAATCGCGGCGTTACTACATGCCAGCTCCACATGCGTTCGTTCAAAGACGGTGATACTATTTATGTGGAGCCCTGGAGAAGCGAAGCGTTTCCTGTCATCAAAGACTTGATGGTAAATCGTGGTGCGTTCGATCGCATTCAGCAAGCCGGTGGTTTCGTGTCGGTGAACACCAGTGGACGCACTATGGATGCCAACGCGATTCCAATTCCAAAAGAAGATGCCGACAAGGCGTTTGATGCAGCTACCTGCATCGGTTGCGGTGCCTGTGTGGCGACGTGTCCGAATGGTAGCGCTATGCTGTTTGTTGGAGCGAAAGTTTCTCAGTTTGCGTTGCTTCCACAAGGACAAGTTGAACGCAAGGATCGCGTATTGAACATGGTGAAGCAAATGGACGAAGAAGGTTTCGGAAATTGCTCCAACATTGGTGCATGCGAAGTTCAATGCCCTAAAAACATTTCCTTGGAGGTCATCGCGCGCATGAATCGCGAGTATCTGACGGCCAACGTGAAGCCCGAGAATTAATAGTACGATGTGAGACCTCCTATCGGTGGTAACTGGAAAACTACCGATGGGGGCTCACTATCTTTCACTTGTGAGAGTAATTGTTCCCTTAAATCAGGATAAAGAGTTTCTGTATTACGACTAGTGTCAGTCGTTTTCTTTATCTTCTCGGAAGATATCATTCATGATATCACTAAACTCAATGCTGCTGTCCATCACTGTTTTGCCGATAACGGAAAACTCAGCCAGACCGTGTAGCACAAACTCCATCATCATAAGCTTTTCTTCATCTTGAATGCCGGGGCAATACTTGTCGACGATTTCATGAAGCACCGGAATGCTGTAGAGCACGTTCGCGTATTCGTCGCGCGAGTAATCGATGAGTATCTGGACGTTTTCTGCTGCCAGATGCTCGATGATGGGTTGATACGGATTCTGAATTTTCTTACGCTTAATGGTTTCCGGGCTTGGAAAAATCTGCGGAAATTTTTTCCGGATGGCCATGCCAAGTAAGCGCATTGCAACGAAATGCGGGCCTTCTTGCTCGCCTTCATACACGAGCTCCACCTTTCCTGTAATGGCAGGAACAATCGACATCATATCACCCACTCGAACGTGTGTTTTCTTTTCCTTGTTGATGATGGCCCTTCGTTCAGCACTGCTCACAAGATTCTCCATCGCGCTTATGGTCAGTCGAGCCGATACTCCGCTTTTCTGATCTACGTATTCGCTTTCACGTGCTTCGAAAGCGACCATCTCAATCAACTCACGCATGAAGGGAGAAACCGTCACACGTTTCAGTTGCTCTTTGGTATGGTGGGCTTCGAGTTCCGTAATTTCCATTCCAAGCGCAATGCTCTTGGGGTAGTGCGTGATGATTTGACTTTGAATACGGTCTTTTAGAGGAGTGATGATACTTCCACGGTTGGTATAGTCTTCCGGGTTGGCCGTGAAGATGAACTGAATGTCGAGCGGTAAACGCAATTGAAAACCGCGAATCTGTATATCTCCTTCTTGCAAAATGTTGAAGAGCGAAACCTGTATGCGCGCTTGTAAGTCGGGCAATTCGTTGATGACGAAAATGCAGCGATGACTGCGTGGGATGAGCCCGAAGTGAATCACCCGTTCATCGCTGTATGCTAATTTCAGATTGGCTGCTTTGATGGGATCGATATCGCCGATTAAGTCGGCAACGCTTACATCGGGCGTGGCGAGTTTCTCTACGTAGCGTTCCGCGCGGTGCATCCAACGAATCGGTGTAAGGTCTCCATGTGTTTCAATCAGATCGTTCGCCGTGTGGCTAATCGGATGAAGAGGATCATCGTTGAGTTCACTGCCATCTACACACGGGATCCATTCATCCAGCAATTCCGTGAGCGTACGTGCAATGCGCGTCTTCGCTTGTCCGCGCAACCCAAGGAGGTTGATGCTATGCCCGCTCAAAATCGCGCGTTGCACATCGGGTAAAACCGTTTCATCATAACCAATAATTCCCTTGAAAGGATTCGTTCCACGCTCCATGTGTCGGATGAGGTTGGAGCGCAATTCTTCCTTCATTGTTTTTGATGCGTACCCTGATTGCTTCAGTTCTCCCAGGGTGGTTATGGCGGTGTGTTTCATGTTGTTGTCAGATTCTTTTTTTGCGGTTGCGCTCGTAGTCGCTCAATATGCTGTCTCCAAGGCCATCGAGACCTGTGAATAGCGCCTTGCCGCCGTTGGCTTCTGTGAATTCTTCAATGAATTGTTGCAGGTAGTTGTCCTGCGCAATCATGAAGGTGGTAATCGGAATTTTCTTCTTGCGACATGCACGTGCCAGGTTCAGGCACTTGTTTGTGATGTACGGGTCGAGTCCGAATGAATTTTTATAGTACTGTCCGTTTTCTTTGATGCACGAGGGCTTGCCGTCGGTAATCATGAAAATCTGTTTGTTTCCTGAACGCTTGCGACGCAGTATTTCCATGGCCAGTTCGAGCCCTGCCACAGTGTTGGTGTGATAGGGGCCAACTTGCAAATAGGGTAAGTCTTTCACACTCACAGGCCAGGCATCATCACCAAACACGACGATGTCGAGCGAGTCTTTCGGGTAGCGCGTCATGATGAATTCCGAAAGCGCCATCGCTACTTTTTTCGCAGGCGTGATGCGGTCTTCACCATAGAGTATCATACTGTGCGAAAGGTCGATCATCAGCACAGTCGAAGCTTGCGAAAGGTGCTCTGTTTCGAAAACCTCCAAATCGTTTTCGGTGAGCATGAAGTCGGTTATGCCATGCGCGATTTGTGCGTTGCGCATCGATTCGCTCATGAGGATTTGGTCGGGTTTATCGCCAAACACAAACGGTCTGCGAAGTTCGGTTGCTTCGTCGCCACTGCCCGATCGCTTCGTTTTGTGACTTCCTTGTTGCGACTTCTTCATTTTGCCAAACAACTGGTCGAGGTTGCGCTGGCGCATGGCTTGTTCGCTTTTGGCTGTAATGCTACTGCCTTTTCCTTTGCCGCCTTTTCCTCCGGCTTCATACTTCTCGCGCAAATACCCTTTGCGTTTTAACTCCTGCTCGAAATCGTCGCGCGTGTAGGTGTCGGAGAAAAGCGGTCGCTGACGGTCAATTTCTTCCATGAAATCGAGCGCTTCATTGGGATCGCCATTTGTGTAGTTCAACAACTCGATGAACAACGGCAATAGCTTGTCGAACGGTGTTCGTTTGTCTTCTTCCGGAATGTAGCGATGGAATTCAACCCCAATCATGTGTGTACAACAACTTGAATGCGTAAAGGTTGTAAATTAAAGTCGCTGATAGTTGGCGGGATGACGAATGGCAGGTTTTGAGAGATCAATTTCGCGCAAAAGAGCCGAAGAGATTGCGCCCGAGAAACACTGAATTATCGGGTTACTCTTTCTCGGCCGGTATTTCATCCTGCGCAACAATCATCGGCGCAAGCTGATCTGCCTCGAGTTTTTTGAAAAACTCACTGTCTTCCATGGACGGCAATAGAAATAAGGAGAAATTGTAGATGGGCTCGTAGAAGTAGGAGTGTTCTTTCTGTTTGTTTGGCAGCCACCCGTATTTGCGGTCGAGGGCGTTGAACAGCACGAACAGGATGCTCAAAAACAGGAGTGTTTTCGTTAACGAAAAGAATGCGCCACCAATCTGATTCCAGCGCTCTGCGCCGCCGGCACTGACGGTTTGTGTGATGAGTTTCCCGAGAAAGAACAGACCGACAAAGACCAAAACAAGCACTACCACGAAAGACACAATCGGCAGATTGCTTCCACCCATTTCGAATTTCTCACGCAGAAAATTCGACATCCAGTCGCTCAGGTGAACCCCGGCGTAAAGGCCCACAAACAAGGCGAGCATGGAAAATACTTCCATCACGAAACCATTGCGCCAGCCGCGCCAGATGGCTAACCCAATTGGGATGAGTAGTAGAAGATCGAGGTAGCTTACCATGAAAACGAATATAGAATTGACCACCTTCTGCTCAATACCGTCGGCCATGAGTTTTAAACACCTCGCTTTGGATGAACTCCTTTCGAGAATCAGTGAATTAGAATACGTTACGATGCGTCTGCCTATTCCTTTTAGTACATTTGTCGTGAAGCGCTTTCCTTAATCAAACCAAGATGTCAGCCAACGTAGAAAGTCAGGAGCAGTGGGATGTGGTCATCGAACCCGATTATCCTTTATTCAACCTTCGCCTACGCGAGGTATGGAATTACCGCGATTTACTATGGATACTCGTATTCCGAAATTTCGTCGCCCAATACAAACAAACCTTATTAGGACCGGTTTGGTTTTTCATTCAACCGATGCTCACCACGCTCACATTTATGGTCATCTTCGGTGCTATTGCGCAAATCCCCACAGGTGGTATTCCGCAGCCGCTCTTTTATTTGAGTGGTGTAGTAATCTGGACCTATTTTTCCGATTGTCTGGTAAAAACGAGTACGGTGTTTAAGGACAATGCAGGAGTATTCGGCAAAGTATATTTCCCGCGACTCATCATTCCTCTGAGCATCATTGTGAGCAACCTAATCAAGTTCGCGCTTCAGTCTGTTTTGTTTTTAATCGTGTTGCTTTATTACGTCTACTTCAGAGGTGACGTGTTTCAATTGCACACCACGTCATTCTTATTCATGTTGCCGGTGTTTCTGTTATTGATGGCATTGCTGGGTTTAAGTCTGGGCATGATCATCAGTTCGCTCACTACGAAGTATCGAGACCTGGCTTTTCTGGTTGCTTTCGGAGTGCAACTTTTGATGTATGCAACGCCGGTAGTTTATCCGCTCGATAGTGAGCGCGTGCGCAACCTGGCGGGCAATTTTCTGCAATGGAATCCGCTGGCGCCCATTTTTGAAGGTGTGCGCAAAGGCCTTTTCGGCACCGGGTTTTTCGAGTGGTGGTATTTTGGATATGCTGTTGTTGTCACGGTGGTGCTCATGTTTGTTGCTATCATCGTTTTCAATAAAGTAGAACGTAACTTCATTGATACTGTATAACACCCGCCTCTATGTCAAAAGCAATTGAAGTTTCGCATCTTTCAAAGCTCTATCGATTGGGTTCGATTGGCACCGGGCATTTATCGCACGATTTCCAGCGGTGGGTTGCCAAGGTGCGTGGTAAGGAAGATCCGTACATGGTCATCGGCAAGCAAAATAACCGCGAGGCCGGAGGCAAGAACGATGTAGTGTATAGTTTGAACGACATCAACTTCTCGATTAATCAAGGCGATTCCGTGGGTATTATCGGACGCAATGGTGCGGGAAAAAGCACGCTGTTAAAAGTGTTGAGTCGAATTACCAGCCCTACGTCCGGTTCTGTGAAAGTGCGTGGCAGGGTTGCGAGTTTGCTGGAAGTGGGAACGGGTTTTCATCCAGAGCTAAGCGGACGTGAAAACATCTTCCTCAACGGCTCTATTCTGGGAATGCGCCGTCATGAAATCAACGCGAAGCTCGATGAGATCATTGAGTTTTCCGGAGTTGAGCGGTATATCGACACGCCGGTGAAACGTTACTCATCCGGCATGTACGTGCGTCTTGCATTTGCAGTGGCCGCTCACCTTGAACCGGAAATTTTAATCGTGGATGAAGTACTCGCGGTGGGTGATGCGGAGTTTCAGAAGAAGTGCCTGGGTAAGATGAATCAGGTGAGCACCTCAGAAGGACGAACAGTACTTTTTGTGAGCCATAATCTCACGGCAGTAGAAACCTTGTGTAATCAAGGCATCTATCTCGACATGGGACGCCTTGCAATGCAAGGCCCAACGCTCGATGTAGTGCGCGAATATGTGTCGAGAGATCTCCTGGCGAGACGTGTTGTTCAGTCAACAGAAACCAAAAAGATAGGGAACGAACACCTCACCATAATTGAAGCCGCGGTGGAAAATGGAAGCGCCGACAATCCGGCAGATATTATCGATATCTCGTCAGACGTGCGTTTGAAAATCACGTTGATTAACCACACCAAGGATTATCATCTTTCGGTTGGATTCGACTTGAAAACAGCTAAGGAGGAGGTAGTTTTTGGTTCAGGTGGAAAACTGCACTGCCCTCCCGGAATGCCCACGGTTTTCACGTGTGTTATTCCCGGCAATTTTCTGAACGACGATTTGTATCAAATGGATATTTATTTCCATACACCCGGCATGAGTAAGTTGTTTGCTCAGCGTAATATGGTATCATTTGAAATTAAGGATCAGGCCCGTGACAATGGATTCTTGGGTAAAATCAACGGAATGATTCGTCCACAATTGAAGTGGACAAGCTCTTCCGAGGTCACCAATAACAGCTAACGAAGTATGGTTGGTTTTTTCTACCGATGGGCAGATAGAATGTACTCCAAGCAGGTAAATGCGACAGGACTAGCCATTTTCCGAGTGGCTTACTTCATGAACTTTTTTATGGAAGTTCTTCAGTTGTTTGAGTTCAGGCATTTAATGTATGACACCGTGCCCTTCATTCAACCGGCTGATATCGACCCGAGCTACATTCTTGTATTTTGGTTGGTTACCATAGCTTGTCTTGTGTTGGGCATCTATACCCGGGCAGCTGCCGTCATAAATTATCTGCTGACCGTGCATTTCATGGGACTCACGTTGCTCTATGAATACCACATGTTTCATGTATACCTTATCGTCAATTTTGTGGCGATTTTCATCCCGATGTCTCGAGTTGTTTCACTCGATGCCATATGGAAGAGACTGAAGTATTCGGGTACACGAACTCTCTACGTTACGAATGAGAATGTGCCCGTGCTTTCTTATTATGCTGTTTTATTTACCGGTGTTGGGTTGGTTTATTTCGACTCTGTTTTTTATAAGAGCATGACTCATCTGTGGCAATCGGGCTTGGCTTTTTGGTTGCCTTGCTCCGCGCCAATGGCCGTTAATTTTGATAACTCGCTTATTCTGAATATGAAGTGGCTATCGATTGGTCTTTCCTTCATGACCCTGCTTTTTGAAGCGATTTTCATCTTTGTGTTTTTCAGAAAAAAATGGAGATGGCCGGTGTTCATTATTGGAGCAGTGCTTCATCTTTCAATCATGTTTCAATATCCAATTCCGTGGTTTGCCCTCGGCTATGTGGCGATGTATCTTCTGGTGGTTCCTCACGGATTTTGGAAATGGTGCGCACAGAAAATCACATTCAAGCAACCACGATTTGTCTTTTTGTATGATGGAGAATGCCCCTTGTGTGTTCGAACCATGATTGTGCTGAGTGCATTCGATGTATTGGGCGCAATTCGTTTTCAAGCTTTGCAGCGTGGTGGTTTCGAATTGCAAGCAGTGCGCGATTTAGATA
>JBILCQ010000073.1:0-9197 GCA_044353065.1 Flavobacteriales bacterium
TGGAGACTTTACCTGTTCAATTGAGTGCATTCGATCAGCAGGGGAGGTTGCTTTTACAACAAACTCTTACGAGTCCGCAAAGTGAATTGAATGTTGAATCGTTGAGCTCAGGGTGCTATCTGATACGTTTAGTTTCGGATAGTTGGGTAGTCAATAAACGAATTGTGATTAGAAAATAAAAGAGGTTGAATTGAAATATTCTATTCAGGGTCCTCGCCCTTTTCATACCCTTCGTAATAGTATGATTGTTCAATGCCTTTGAATATTATCTCTCGGTTGGTAATGTCTTCCGTGAGATTGGCAGCCAAAAGTGTTCGAAGTTCAAGGTCATTAATGGGGCTGCGTTCCATAGCTTGCAAATACAGATGCTTGTCGATGTCCTGCCACTTTATCATTCTTTTTAGTCGGGCTTTTAAAATCAAATCGAGCCAAATCCTCATAGTCCGTCCGTTGCCTTCCAAGAAGGGATGTGCAATATTCATCTCGACATATTTAGCAACGATTTCTTCAAACGTTGTTTCGGGCATTAGCTCAACCTTGGCTAATGCTTCCGATAAATAGAGTGCCGTTGCAAATCGGAAACCTCCTTTCGAAATATTATGTGTTCTGATTTTTCCTGCAAATCCATAAAGTCCGCCGAACAGGTAGAGGTGAATTTGTAGCAGTCCTTTGGTTGTGCCAATTTCAATGGAATGAATGTCTCCTGAATCGAAAAGCTTAAATGCTTTCTCAATGCTTTCCTTATCGATGTTTTTCATTCTTGCAGGACGATATGATTAAGCAGATTAATAGACCGGTGAAAAACTTGAAATCGGAGTGAGTAGAGGGCTGAAATTGAATGATTGAGCCATAGCAACTTCACCGTCGTCTGTGACACCCCAGAAATAGTCCAAATCAAAGGGAATGATATTCCCGTACTCATCTTCAATCGATTTAATAGCAGGTCTTAGACGCAAGTCAATTGAGGTCGATTTGCCTGAATTATCGACCACTTCTAACGTATAGTTCGACATGGTTTTGAGAATGCTGTCTGACTCATGCGCACTTAGCTGTGTGTTGAACGATTCGACGTGAACCTTTTTGAACAGCAATAGTTCATTTTTAACGGCTAGTGTATCAAATCGAGTGGCCTTTCGATCGCTAATTCCTTGTGCGTTGCAGCTCCACAATTCAAGGGAATTGCCTCCTGCAAAGCGAACCTCCCAGCTATCAGCGGGATTCATGTGGTTAATCATGCGCACCTTGCTTACCTCGAGGTGTGGGTATTCGAAAATCCCCGTATAGCGCCATTCCATTTCATCGGTAAAAAAACGGGTGGAAAGGAAACCGGTAAAGCCCTCCATGTGCATGATGTACGGATCTTCACTTCGTCCTATTTCCGGTATTTCCAGGAGCATAATGGTTCCTGTATGATCGGCGGTTGGGCTGCCAACGTACCATATTTTGGTGGGTTCATCTCCACCGGTAAAGATCTCAACGCGTTTCGAAGACGCAGCCAATAATTTCAAATTGGTTTCACGTGCTGCATCACTCACATTTCCTCGAACACGAATTCGATTGAATGTCTTCAGGATGAGATTAACAGCATCTTCACGAGCTTTGAGTTTTCCATTTAAAAGCCACAGCCGTTCTCCGGGGACACGCTCAATGGTGGCTGCTTTTCCGAAGTGATCAGTAATCACAATCTTGGTGACCTTGGAGGTGTCCTCAATGGCAAAATCGGTAAGGGGCTCATCGGCAATCGTGCTTGTGTGAGATTGAAAATAAACCACACCGGCAGCAATTGCTAAACCGACCAAAACCAATAGTAATATTATATTCTTCTTCATCTGTTATTCCGTAACTTAGACAAGCTTGGAGGTCCAGCGTTTTTTACGCCAGATAAATTGAATAATTCCCAACACAACTACAAGTGCAATAGGAACGACCGTATTGATTGCCTTAATTACACTACCGGAACTAATAATTTTTTCTTCTGCCATTTTGCGGAGCTCAATGGTGCGAGACCGGACGCTAATGAGCGCCTGATCATCGAGCAGGTAATTCATGCAGTTCATGAGAAATTCTTTGTTGTCGTAGAGTACTCTTCGAAATTGCGGATCATACCCCAATGCTATGGGCATTGGTTTTCCACTGCGCATATCTACATCATTATAGGCGATATCACCATCGGCAATTACAATCATTTTAGTTGTTAGACTTTTGTCTCGAAAAGCGATGTTCGAATCCTTCTTAATCGATTCGGGTGTCTGATCGCGGAAAGCACTGGGGAATTTGCCCTCGAGAATCATGGCCATCGTTCGCTCCGGACTTGCTCCATTCTCGAAGTATTTCTGGTTGAATGCCAATAGTTGCAGATCCACGCGAACGGGTGCGCGCAATTCTTTGGAAAGTGGTGAGCTCTTTAGCAATGGAATCTTAACAACATCAGTACTTGCATTCACGCTGTCCAGACTGCCTGCGAATTCCATTTTGATTGGATCCAGATTGGCTGTAATCGGGTGTGTATTGGTTGAAGAAAGTAGAAGCGGTGCGTAATAATTCGTTCGATCGGAATAAGCACGCTGATTTCCCATAGGTCCATTATCGAGAATAATTGGAGCACCCTGAAAGTCGATTACAAGTGATCTGTTCAACCGCACTCCATATTCAAACAACATTTCATACACGCCGTTTTCATTGCTAACAGCCATAGTTGTCTCGGAGTTACGCAAACTATCCATGTTAATCTTCAAAGCATCGAGCATCCACAGCACCTTCCCGCCGTTCATAATAAACTGGTCGATGATGAAGCGATCTTTATCATTGATTATAGAATCGGGGCCTGCAACAACAAGAGCAGCATATCGATTGGTTCGAATAGCCATGGCGTCAACCTTATCACTAAACGCATTTATTTGGGAGTCTATGCGCACCGGCTCCACATCGTAATTCTCGCGCAGGCCATAAATGAAATCGGCCAGATTGATTCCGGGAATTTCGCGATGTCCCGTGAGTATGGCAATCGCAGGTTTTTCCTTACGTGTTATTTTCCGCAGTCCATTGGCCAACTCATATTCCAGATTGTTAACGGACGTGTTGACCATTTGATCCGGTGCCACGGGTGTTTCTGTTTTCAGAAACTGAATGGGATATTCGCGTCCCTGATATTGCACAATGGCTGCCGGCCAAATAAGTTTAGACGCCTGTGCTCCGTTCTCAGAATAGGAAATATTCGAAAAACGCAATCCTTTTTCATCGAGTGTCTTGAAGGTTTCGTTGATGATTTTCTCATCGCCGCTTTCATAGGGGTCTATAAACTCGTAATCAATTTGTCCGTCACTGTAATCTACAAATTCGTCGAGACGCTCTTTAATACTGTTCTCCAAACGTTTGAATTCAGCAGGAAATTCGCCATGTAAATAACAACGTATGAAAAGACGATCGGGTAAGTTCGAAAGCATTTCCTGGGTGGCCGGAGTAAGCGAATGACGCTTTTCCTCGGTAAGGTCGAGCTTGAAGAAATAGAACGAAAGCAAAAAGGCAGAAATCAGCACAATGCCCAGTGAAAGGAATAGCTGAAGTATGTCGGAACGTTTTCTTTTCATGAAGGAAGGGCCCAAATTGGCGCGTTCAAATTTCGTCAAAGACGGCCTAAAATCATCATAGTAAGATTGTGGACTTATACAATCGATGTGTTGGCCACTTGTATCAGATATTCAGATGTTCGAGGCCCTTTGTTCATGACAATGTCTACAGCTGAAAGGCCACTCATAAATGGATGGCGGTCACTGAACACTTGTGGATAGGAGATAAGCTCAGGCCACGATTTGTCGGGCTCCCACAAATAGGTGTTATCACCTTCGCGATAGTACCAGGGTTCATCCAGCAACTTAATTTCCAGTTGCAGACCGCAATTCCTTAACCATTCCAATGCATTTAGATTGAGATCCAGTAAAAAACGGTGAGGCCTATTCACGCATAAGTCGAGCTGATCAAAATAATGTTCGAAATAGGCCGCTCGACCATAAGAAGAACGTAGCGTGCTAATATGCTGTTTGCGCCACGAAGTGCCTGCAATGCGAATGTCCTTGAATGCTGTCTTGACTCCTTTTTGTCCCTCAACAGGAACGGTGAGACAAAGTCGTCCGTTTACTCCCAAAATATCATAGCGATTACGATACGTCTGTTTGAGATAGATCTCATTGGGATTAATGACAGCAACTTTATTCGCCATGGAAAGCCAGTGGGCAGAAGGGAAGAGGCAAAGTGGGAGAGAATGGGTGATATGCACGTTTCGTTCAATCGTTGTCGGTTTTCAGGATAAACCAATAATAGTAGCCATAGGCCAAAAAAATCACGCCGACAGCCATGGGCATAATGAAAAACAAGGGGGAGCGCTGCATGTTTTCAGGTCGTTCCAGTTCTTTATAATAATTGTAAATAGGTACTAGAATGACACTTAGGAAAAGTAATAGGAACGTGATGTTGTAAATCAGATTTACACCTCTCCAGATTTTGCGAGCAACAGGATTGCCTTCAGCGTCATAGCGGACCGATTCCATCGCCGTGCGTGTGCGTGCCTTGCGCTGCTGGTGTTCAACCCAGAGTTTATAAACCAATTCACGACGTCGCATTTCTTCGGCTGAAATTCTTTCTGCATTGAGCATTGCATTGTAATTGTGACGCTGCGTATGGTCAATTAAAAACGAATAGGCTTGCTGGCACTCCATGAAACATTCGTGTGCCGTAGGGTGCGGATTTACGTCGGGATGGAGCTCCTTCGCTTTGGTGCGAAAAGCACTTCGAATTTCCTCTTCACTTGCTCCGACTTCGATTCCGAGTATGTGATAGTAGTTTTTCATTTAACCGCCTACTTCGCCGCGCATGTAAAGTTCTATCACACCAAGGAGAATGCGCAAACCCATCAGTATACCTAGGATCGCGCTTAGAATCATGCGAATGCGCGATTGCTTGAGAGGAAAGCGATCAAACTGCACAATGATATCAACCACCACCGAAGCTACCGCCAAGAATTCGAGCAAGGTGATGAGCTTCCAGTGCTTTGTCACTTCGAGGTAAAACGATTCCGGGAAACCGAGAAACTTACCCGACCAATAAAGTAAATTGTAGAGGATGAGCAGACCGTAAGTGACAAGTATAACGGGCGATTGAGAGGCCTTGTTCTGATTCATGGCGGCAAGATATCAATACATTCCGGGTAAACGCTCCTTCGATGCCTCTTCAAGTGTTGTGCGCGTGATGCGCGAAACGCGCTCTCCAAAAGCAGCGACATGGTTATCATGAATGTCGAGATGAGTCACTAGGCGAATTTTGTCGTTTCCGAATGTAAAACACTTGATGTCTTCCTTGGCTAAAGCGACCATTACAGCTGAGGAGGGAATTCCCTCGGCCATTTCGGCTATCACGATGTTGGTGTCGATTGGCAAAATACTCTTAACCCAATCGAGTCCATCCATATATCTGCCGACTTCTTTCGCTCGCGCATGATCATCGGCCAACCGATTAACATGATGTTGCAACGCGTAGAGTCCGGCAGAGGCGATGAATCCGGCCTGACGCATTCCGCCGCCCATCGATTTTCTGCGACGATGCGCATGGTAGATAAAGTCTTTCGTTCCTAATAAAAGACTGCCTACCGGAGCCCCCAGCCCTTTGCTTAAGCATATGGAAATCGAATCGAAGATCTCACCGAATACTTTTGGGTCTATACCCTGCGCGACAACCGCATTGAACAATCTCGCACCATCGCAGTGCAATTTTAGTCCCTTCGATGAGCACACTTCGCGTATAGCTTTAAGTTCATCGAGGTCGTAAAGAGCACCACCACCCTTATTCATCGTATTTTCGAGTGAAACCAAAGTGGTACGTGGATAGTGTGCGTCGTCGGCGTTAATGTTGGCCAGCACTTGAGCCGCCGTAATGCGTCCGCGATTGCCTTCGAGCAGGCGCATGCTCACCCCTGAATTTTGGGCAACACCGCCACCTTCGTAGAGGTAGATGTGTGATAAATTGGAGCATATCACTTCATCGCCCGGACGAGTATGAACGTTAATGGCAATTTGATTGGTTTGCGTACCACTGCTGCAGTAAAGTGCTGCCTCCATTCCGAACATATCGGCTGCGAATGCCTGCAACTCATTTACGGTAGGATCTTCGCCAAACACATCGTCGCCCACTCGGGCATTGGTCATGGCTAGAAGCATGTCAGGCGTTGGACGCGTTACAGTGTCGCTGCGAAAGTCGATTGTCATTGAGCAAAAAGGGGTAAAGTATAAAGTATAAGGTATAAGGTATAAGGTATAAGTTAGGTAAGCGTACCTATTTTTTATACTATGAATGGCAATTCGGAGATGCGAGAGTATTCCTGGGCAATACCACTTCTGATGAAAGTACTCATGCTGTGCAGCAATTAAAGCTCGAGCATATCCACTATTCGAACAAGGTCGTCGTCAGTAGCAAATGGAATTTCAAGTTTGCCAATACCATGTTCATTGCGCGAGAGCTTTGCTTTCTTTCCAAACTTCAATCGCAAGTCGGCTTGCATTTTTTGAAATTCAAGGGGAAGTAAAATTTTCTCCGTTTTGAATAGGCGAGGCACGTCATCTTCTTTGGCCAGCTCTTCCACCTTGCGAACACTCAAATCCTTCTCAAGAATGAGCTTATAGATTTTGAGCTGCTTGGCTTCCGGCTCACAGTTAATGAGTGCTCGAGCATGGCCCATGGAAATACGTTTTTCAATGATGCCAATTTGAATCTCCGGCGGAAGCTTAAGCAGACGAACATAATTGGTAACTGTAGTGCGGTCTTTTCCGACACGCTCAGCCAATTTTTCGGTTGTGAGGCTGCATTCATGCATCAAACGCTTGTAGCTGATAGCTACTTCGATAGCATTAAGGTTTTCGCGCTGTATATTTTCAACGAGCGCCAACTCAAGCATGTTTTGGTCATTCGCAGTGCGCACATAAACGGGCACTTCTTCAAGACCAGCCATTTGTGAAGCTCTAAAACGGCGCTCGCCACTGATAATCTGGTATTTCTGCGCTGAGACTTTACGGACTGTTATCGGCTGAATCAATCCCAATTCTTTAATGCTCTGCGATAATTCCCGCAAAGCAGTAGGATCAAATTCTTGACGCGGCTGAAAAGGATTGGCTTCGATCTGTGAAATACGCAGAACCGATATGGGGCCCGCCACATTTCCCACTTCAGGAGCCGGCATTTTTTCAGGAATATCAACGACCGCAGTTTGCTCCGCGCCTTTGACATTCTTCGATGCATTTTCGAGCAGAGCGCTAAGGCCTCTGCCTAAGGCGGGTTTCTTAGCCATTTTCCAGATTGATAAATTTATCTTCGTTACTCATGTTGGTCATGGAGTTCTTCTGAAGAACTTCACGAGCTAGGTTGAGATAATTCACCGAACCCTTGCAACTTGCGTCATGCATTAAAATAGTTTGTCCAAAACTAGGGGCCTCACCTAAGGTCGTGTTACGATGAATGATAGTGTCAAACACCATTTCCTGGAAGTGCATCTTAACCTCTTCCACCACTTGGTTGCTCAAGCGCAGGCGTGAGTCGTACATGGTGAGCAATATGCCCTCGATGGTAAGGTCTGTATTCAGTTTCTGTTGAACAATTTTGACGGTATTGAGCAACTTGCCCAATCCTTCTAAAGCAAAATACTCGCACTGAACCGGTATAATAACCGAATCGCTCGCAGTGAGAGCGTTGACGGTAACCAGACCAAGCGAAGGCGAGCAATCAATGATGATAAAATCATATTCATCACGAAGCTTATTCAATGCGTTGCGCATCATGTACTCGCGATTAGTAGCGTTGATCAATTCGATTTCAGCACCCACCAAATCGATATGGGCAGGAATCAGAAACAGATTCGGATTTTCGGTATCCAATACCAAATCTTTCGGATGGATATCATTCACAAGGCATTCATAAATACCTGCCTTGATATTCTTGGGGTCAATGCCCACGCCACTGGTGGCGTTCGCCTGCGGATCAGCATCTACAAGCAACGTTTTGTATTCCAAAACGCCCAACGCAGCAGCCAAATTGATTGCCGTGGTTGTTTTTCCTACGCCGCCCTTTTGGTTGGCAATGGTTATGATTTTACCCATGTTGTAAAAGTTGTATGACTGTAAATACACGCGCTCGGTCGAGGGAGTGTATGTCGTGAAACGCTACGAAAGTATAGTGGAACAAAGCGTTCCACGGTTTTCACACTCGTAAAGTTGTACACACATCATTTGTGGGTAGCGTGTTGATAAGTGTGCTGGCTACCTTGATTATTAGAATATTGGCTCCGCAATGTGAAAGCTTCTTCCAGCAAATTATCCTCGTTTGTGTTGAAAAGAGAATGGAGGAAGAAGCTGATTCCACAAATTGACTTGTGGGTGTCCGATAATCAACTATTCCATTGCTAGAATGATTCTGAAATAAGATCAATATGCATTTGAATCTGATTCAGGTATTGTTCATTCACCAACTTACCTAAGGGGTCGAATGATCGGGAGATATTAGACAACTTGGGCTTGTTATAATGAACATGCATCTTAAGATAATGGAGAACACCTGTAAGGTGGTCTTGCCCTCTCAAATTGCCGGCATGGCCATCCGAAAGACCAATCATACTGGCGTGTTTATTTCGAAAAGATTGAACGGGTGAAGCGTCCAAGAACATCTTCAAGACTCCGGGATATGAACCGTTGTACTCGGGTATGATGAATAAAAGGTGACTAGCGTCCACCACATGCGATTGAAACAGACTCATGAAATTTTCTGATCGCTCCATGTACATCGCTGGACTGAAGAAATCCGATGGAAGGAGACTTAAGTCTAAAATCTGAGAGGCCATGCCATGACGAACTATGATCTCATGAACGTGCTGAGCTACGCGCAAGGTCAAGCTGTTTTTTCTATTGGTTCCTGCTATAATCGTTATCACGAATACGTTAACAAAGGAAAATAACGATAGTTCAATTGATTCCTCAAACTGAATTTGCAGCAATGAAGGTCATCGGGTTAGCTCACGACCTTCCTCGCTTCTTTCAAGGCCACTGATTCAGCTGACAAAAGTCAGAAACTCAAAAATGACCAATATCGTATTG
This sequence comes from Flavobacteriales bacterium, assembly GCA_044353065.1. Classification (GTDB taxonomy): domain Bacteria; phylum Bacteroidota; class Bacteroidia; order Flavobacteriales_D; family Sanyastnellaceae; genus JAIBBG01. The sequence continues at coordinate 9,126 of JBILCQ010000073.1, forward strand.
AGGAAGCAAATGGATGAAGTATGAAGCGCTGTTTATTATTACTAATTATCTTAATCAATGTTGGCACTGCAT
>JBILCQ010000319.1:0-2622 GCA_044353065.1 Flavobacteriales bacterium
CTCCGCTCATTGCAGCTTCAGCGGCGTGCCTTCACCAGGCGTTTCCTGAAGCCTCTTCCTTTGAGATACGTGATGCCATTATTCGAAGCGCTTCCGATTATCTGTCGCCTACCGATTCCTTGGGCAATGGAATTCCCAACTTTTATAGAGCTTGGCAAATGTTACAAGGCAACGCACCAAGTGTTGGTGATTTCGAAGCCTCATTGTATCCGAATCCGTGTATTCAGAGAATGCGTGTAACACTGAATAAGGCCATGTCTTGTGAAATAGGTTATCGCATTTACGATAGCGCGGGCAGACGAATTTACGCGGGTTCAGGCGCAGCATTAACAGATGGCCATGGTTCATTCGAACTTGACTCTGTTGTGGCTAAACTGGTACCCGGGAATTATACCTTACATCTTCAATGGGAATTGCGCAATTCAGTTGTGTCGTTTACCAAAATAGCTACTCAATGAGATATTCCATTACGTTTTTTCTTTTTGCAATTACTTACACCATTACAGCTCAATTTTCAGTGGGGCACTCTACTTCGTCATTTTTCGATGCGGCGCGTTCCAACAGAGAAATTCCCTGCGAGATTTACTATCCAGCAGTCAGCGCGGGCGATAACGTTACCATGGTGGATGGAGTTTTTCCCTTCATCGTTTTCGGGCACGGCTTTGTGATGAACTATACCGCGTATGAGAGTTTGACCAACGCATTGGTGTCATCGGGGTATGTGCTCATATTCGTTGAGACCGAAGGAGGATTCGCACCTTCTCACAACGCATATGGGTTGGATCTTGCTTATGTCGCAGATTATTTCTTCACAGAGAATTCCATTGCTGGTTCCGAATTCGAAAATCATCTTATAGATCGATGTGCTATCATGGGACATAGCATGGGAGGTGGTTCATCTTGGCTTGCGGCGACTTCAAGTTCATCGGTTGATTGTATTGCAGGACTTGCACCGGCTGAAACCAACCCTTCGGCTATTGCAGCAGCTTCGAATGTGAATGTACCGGCTCTTGTTTTATCGGGAAGCAGCGATGCAGTCACACCTCCCGCCGATCATCATATTCCCATCTATGAAGGCACAGCCTCTGAGTGTAAAATCTTCGTCGACATTCTGAACGGCTCGCACTGCGGTTATGCCGACTCCGGTTCGTTGTGCGATTTCGGAGAGTTTGGTTTTAATGGATTGAGCAGAGCTGAACAACAAGTCATCACGCATGATTTATTGCTGGCGTTTTTTGATTTTCATCTGAAGGAAATGGCTTCCGGAAGTGCGGTGTTGCAGAATTACGATAGCTCGGAGTCGAATGTCGAAATGCTGGTTGAATGTTTGAGTTCTGTTCCACATTCAGACTCTCAAGGGATGTTGGCCTTTCCCAATCCGTGCACGGAGTCTTTGTTTCTGGAAAGCGACGCCAGCGGAAGCATGACCTTCAGCGTGATGGATTTGACGGGTAAAGTAGTAGAATCGGGTATAGTGATGTTCTCTAACAAGCGCGCTGAAGTAAACACAATTCAATTGCCTGCAGGTGTGTATACTATTCTGGTGAATGATCAATGTGCAGCGCGCTTCCTGAAGCGCTAATCGAGAAGCCAAAATCCATGTAAACGAAAAATTATTGGATCATATGTTTGAAAATAATCGACAACATAATTTTTATATAATTATGAATGGTGTAAATTTTATTAAGGCCTATATCTTTCTTTTGTTTTTTAGTATAAATATTCTGTATGCTCAAGATGGCTCATTAGACCAAAGTTTTAATCCGGATGATGCAGGATTCGGAGTAGGAAATGGAGCAAACGGACAAATTCATACAGTTAGTTTACAAGCCAATGGCAAAATTGTATTTGCCGGTCAGTTTGATGAATACAATTCATATGATAGAGAACGTGCTGCAAGGGCAGAGGAAAACGGAATGATTGACCTCTCTTTTGCCGTTGGAGATGGATTTGATAATGTTGTAAGAACAAGTGCTGTTCAAAGTGATGGTAAAATTCTATTTGGTGGAGACTTTGGCCAGTTTAACAACCAGGTTAGAAACAGAGTTTTAAGACTCAATAGCAACGGAACTATCGACAACACTTTTAATATAGGAGGTGGCGCAGATGCGTCCGTTTTTGCCTCAGCCATTCAGTCTGATGGGAAAATTTTGATAGGTGGAGCATTTTTGTCATACAACACAACGTATATAAATTATCTGGTAAGAGTAAATGCAAATGGAAGTGTCGACAATTCGTTTTCAATTGGCACAGGGCCGAATGGCTTAATTAGAGACATATTTATTCAGCCAGATGGAAAAATTCTAATTGCAGGAGCTTTTACCTCATACAATGGCAATCCATCCAACAGGTTGGCAAGGATAAACAGCGATGGTTCGTTTGACAGTACGTTTAACGTTGGTACAGGTGCCAACAATTTAATAAGTAGCATTGCCATCCAAAGCGATAATAAGGTAATAATTGCAGGTAATTTCACATCCTATAATGGGAATGCTTATAATAGGATAGCAAGAATAAATTCGGATGGAAGTTTCGATAATAGCTTTACAAACGGAACCGGAGCAAATGCTTTTATCACCAAAGTGTTGTATCAGCCAGATGGTAAAGTTTTAGCTTTTGGTG
>JBILCQ010000074.1:0-9191 GCA_044353065.1 Flavobacteriales bacterium
GCAGAAAAAGAAGTATTGCCGGGATCACCGTTCCATTCAATATCGTAGCTAGCCGACGGCGAAATCGTTAATTGAATTGTTCCGGTCTCATCTGCACACAAGGTTTCGGAAACCAACGCGGCATAACTGAATGATGGAAAGGCCGGAATGGTGACAACTGTATCTCTTTGGCAAAGATTCTCGTCTACAATCGTAATCTCTACTTCCTCACCGGCTTGTCCATTATATGGGTTGTTTCCTAACGCACCATTCCAAGTAATATCGTAATAGTCATTCGTTTCAAATAACAATTCAACTGAGCCCGGCTCTCCAATACACGCGATTGGCGACGTCACTGCGTCGTAGTTGTAAAGTGGATGAACTACAATCTCGATGCTCTGCGAAACAGGCTCCGAGCATCCGTCATCGACTGTCAGCGTAACGGAAGTCGTTTCGGTATAGAGCTGCGTATTGTCTGCTGCGTTCGCACCACCGTTGCTCCACAAGTAGGTAAGTCCGTTGTCAGGGTAACCTCCTTCTACGATTGCATTCAATTCAATCGTTTCAGAAAAGCAAACCGGATTAGTTGCGACAGTAAACGGCTCAATAACCAGCGGAGGATAAACCGTGAACGTTGCCGTATCATCGATTACAGGACAATGATCGGGAGTGAGTCGATAGATCACGGTATAGTTACCATCAGGCAATTCCGAAGGATTAAACGAGGCGCTCGTGAGCAACCCAACTAACACGCCGCCTGTTGGCTCGAGCGTGAAGTTCACATCATAATCCAAGCTGCAGTAAATGTCACTGATACCGGTAATTACAGGTTCAACAACCTTCTCCACAGTTACCAAAATGCTATCACCACAACCGAGCGGATTATTCCAATAAATGAAATAAGTACCCTCTTCGGCCACAGAAGGATCGAACAATCCAACTTGCGCATCGACAATCCCCGAACCCGACCAAGAGCCCCCTGGAACAGCATTCGCTAAAACTGCCGGTTCGTCAGACGAACAAAAACTTTGAGGAGCATCAGGAAGATTCGGTCCGTATACGACGACCAAAACGGAATCAGTGCAACCATTTGCACTGTAGGAAATATAATTCAAGCCGATAGGCATGTCTTGCGGAGAAAGTGAGAATCCGGAATTCACCGAACCCGTGACACCGATACCGGTCCAAATTCCACCGGCAGGAGAAATCGTCCCAACTAAATCATTGCCTATTTCAATTGACGGCTGATCATAACAAAACGATAATTCTTCGATTTGCACCGCAGTAACAATGATAGAAACGTGCACTGTATCGCGGCATAAATAACCGGATGAGTAAGTATAGATAGCAATCGTTTCCGCATCCGAGTTGAAAATTCCGGGATTAAAAACGCCGGCGGGAGAAATGGCACCGCTTGGGCTATTCCAAACACCTCCGGCAGGTTGTGCATTCGGATCTAATAAGGCAGGATTTTCATCGGGACAAAGCTCAACAGAATCAACTACTCCAATGGCTCTAACCTCAAATGAAAAATCCTCACTGCACCCATTAAGAGCGTAATTGAGCGAGACAATTCCAGGGCTTGCCAACGACGGGTCGAAGGTTCCGGTTTGCTCATCCGTAATTCCCGGACCTGTCCAAATACCACCCGCAGGCGAAACATCTAATTCAAATGGACTAACGGATTGGCAAACCGGGCTAATAGCGGCAGGACCGGATATCTGATCCACGTTGACTTGCGTCTCCACCGAACAACCATTAACAGCGAAGGACACGGTAAATGACCCCGCAGACGAAGGGTTGAATATACCAGCTGGTGACACACCACTGCCTGACCACACGCCTCCGGAAGGTGTACCATTCAATTGAAACGAAGGGGACCCAACACATGCGGCAACACTTGCAGGAGCCTCGATAGGCACAACCGTCATTAGCAGACTATCCAAACAATTCTCCGTTTGGATGTAAATAGTGTGAGGCCCCGAGCCGGCAATTGCCGGATTGAAGCGCTGCGACTGCGGTAAAACGCCGTCACCATACCACTCTCCATCAACCTGCGATTGCAGTTGTATTTCCGGACCCGATTGACATACCGTTTGGTTTGGAGTTGTAATGCCAACATCTTCAACACTTACTGTAACGGTGAACGTTTGCTGAAGATTTGTCTCCAGCTCCGTGACTAAAACACTGTAGTTGGTCGTTGTCGAAGGACATACGGAATGCGGCCCGGCTGAAGAGGGCAATCCATTACTCCATTGATAAACGTAGGTAAGGCAGCCCGAAATGCTCAGTGAAACATTCGCACATTCACCCGAACAAACAGTGGGTGAATCGGCAACGAGCTCAGCATTTATCGAACAGTTATCAAAGAAGAAAGGCGTTGGTATTACAAATTCATGCAACACATCGCATTCATCCGGAATCTGAATAGTGAGGTTGACAATAACATCGCAGTTGTATTCAAACGGACGATTGAGCGTGAGTGTAACATGATCCGTTTGGTTAGCAGCACAATTCAAATCGATCGACTCCACCTCAAACTGCTGTGAAATCGAATACACCTCAAATGTGGCATCTTGAAGCCACTCACATGGAATAGAAGAATTGAATTCGACATTCAGTTCGTTGGAATTACAAGCAGGAACGACCGGAACGGATACAGCCGGAGGAATTGGAAATGCGGCATCCGTTTCCCAATAAAGACTGAATCCGGAAGTAGAAACACTGCCATTGGAAGTAAACACGAGACTTGCCGTGCCTGATTGGGCAGTTAACACAGGAGGAAGCTCCTGCCCTGTAAATATCCCCAGGAGATTTCCCGTAGCCACTGTTCCATCGTAAATAGTCAAAAGGTCTACATCCTCTTGAAGGGAAAAAGCTCCATAGAACGTCAGCGTAATCGCATCTTGCGAACTAATCGTGGTAGTGAAGTTCTCATTCGGACCGTATGAATTCGTGGGGCCTCCACTATCGAATAATCGCCCAAAGCAACTCGAGATGGTGGTAGTCGACATGTTGTATTGGGGATAGTTCCATTGAGATTGCGCGGCAATCGGTAAGCAACAACATAAAAAGAACGCTATCCGAATAAAGATGGGCTTCATATAAAAATGAAATAGTTGAATAATGGTGCAAATTACAAAACAATGACTTCTAACACAGATCGTGAGTTGCAGGGTCTGTAAACAACTCATTGTCGAATACAAATGAGTCGTTGATTGGGTTGCAATGCATCTTACTTTTGTCACATGTCAGTGAACAAAGAAATCAGGCGTATCACCACCAATACGCTTCAAGAAATGAAGCTCCGTGGGGAGAAAATCTCCATGCTAACTTCCTATGACTACAGCATGGCAAGACTGGTCGACGCGGCCGGCATCGATGTCATCCTTGTGGGTGACAGCGCGAGTAATGTAATGGCAGGACATGAAACAACCTTGCCCATAACACTCGACCAAATGATTTACCATGCACAGGGCGTAGTAAGGGCTGCCAAACGCTGTTTGGTGGTGGTCGACTTGCCTTTCGGTTCTTACCAGGGCAATTCGAAAGAAGCACTCAACTCAGCCATTCGCATCATGAAAGAAAGCGGAGCTCACGCTGTTAAAATGGAAGGCGGAGCTGAAATACGCGAGTCCATTCAGCGCATTCTAACCGCCGGAATTCCTGTGATGGGACATTTAGGACTAACTCCGCAAAGTATTTACAAGTTTGGAACGTATCAGGTGCGAGCAAAAGAAGAGCAAGAAGCCGAGCGATTGCTCAGCGACGCCAAGGTGCTCGATGAATGCGGTTGTTTCGCCCTGGTATTGGAAAAGATTCCTGCTACACTAGCTGCTAAAGTGACATCTTCCATCGAAATACCAACCATAGGCATTGGCGCCGGGGCACAGGTCGATGGACAAGTGCTTGTCGTAAACGATATGCTCGGTTACACGCAAGACTTTAGTCCGCGCTTTTTGCGCAGATACATGAATGCAGGTGAGCAAATTCACAATGCCGTTAGCAACTATGTCGCAGATGTTAAAAGTGGCGACTTCCCCAACGAGAAAGAACAGTATTAACATACCTGCATCACGAAGCGATTTTTTTGAGTCGCATAATTCACCGGTTTCAATGCAATCACCATCAGCACAATCGAACGGCAAGCGCGAATGGCGCCAGGCGCCGAAAGAACCCATCATCATGAGCACCGTAGAGAACCTCCGTGTTCTCTATGAAGACAATCACCTGGTGGTAGTGAACAAGCGCAACTCCGACATTATCCAAAGCGATATCAGTGGTGATCGAACGCTTTGCGAAACAGTAAAGAGCTACGTTAAAGAGAAGTACAACAAACCCGGATTGGCCTTCATCGGCACCGTGCATAGGTTGGATAGGCCCGTGAGTGGAATTGTGATTTATGCGCGAACCACCAAGGCCCTCAACCGCCTGTCCAATATGTTCAAGTACCGAGAAGTTCAAAAAACGTATTGGGCCGTGGTAAAAGGCACACCTGAAGTCAACGAAGCCAAAATCGTCAACTACCTGTGGAAAGACCAGAAACTCAATAAGACATTTGCATTTCCTGATCCCGGCCCCGACAGAAAAGAATCTGAGCTCAGTTACAAGTTAATTGGTGTAGGTGACAACTACACGTTTCTTGAAGTTTATCCAAAAACTGGACGGCATCACCAAATAAGGGCTACGCTCGCGAGCCTGGATTGCCCTATCAAAGGCGACATTAAATACGGAGCAAAGCGCACCAATGACAACGCCTCCATTCATCTCCACGCCCGAAAAATCGAATTCCTGCACCCGGTCAAGAAAACACCTGTCTGCATAGTGGCTCCTCCGCCCGATGATGCCCTTTGGAATGAATTCCTGCGTATTTCATTCGAACAGATGAATCCAGCAGAGAGCAAATGACCCAATTTCTGATAGATACTCTTATCTATCATACACGATTCAATGTTGATAAAGGGTATGAAATCAGCAATTTAATTTTTTACGATATGGGTGGCTTGACTAGATTTGCGCCTTGTTAATTATAGAAACCAATTCAATTAAACCGCATGAAAAATAACGGCTTATATTTTCTGACAGCTGTGTTTTGTACAGTCCTCATTGTAGGATGTGCTAATCTGAAAACCATGGAGAAAGCTATGCAGTCGATGGGTATGAAGGCAAACCCCGATCCGCTTGAAGTACATGGCGATACCGTTGCTGTGGCTATCACCGGCAAATTCCCAGCTAAAAGCTTCCCTAAAAAAGCGAGCATCGAAGCCGTTCCTGTATTTGTTCATGGCGGAAAAGAAACTCGTTTAAAAACTGCTTATTACCAAGGTGAGCAAGCCGTTGGTAATGGCATGCCGGTTCCATTCAAAGCTGAGAAACCGTTTTCATACAGCGATAAGATGGCCTATACTCCGGAAATGGCCAACGGCAAACTCGAACTTCGCATCCACGGCCGCCAAGGAAGCAAAGAAGCTGATCTTCCTGCATTAACGCTGGGCGAAGGTGTTATCACTACTCCTTACTTGGTGAAGAACGATGACAAGTGCATTTGGAGCAAAGACCAATTCGTGCGCACATTGAATTACACGAACGATAGCACCCAAATTAATTTCGATTACAATTCTTCTTCATTGAAGCCGGCAGAAATGAAACAAGCCGATATGGCGAGCTTAGGCAATTGGATGAATAGTGTGGCGACGAACCCGGCTATTGTTATCAAGAAAATCGAGTTTACCTCGTATGCTTCTCCTGAAGGTGAGATGCTCCTGAACGATAACCTTGCTACCGAGCGTGCTGATGCAGGTAAAAAAGCATTCATGGATTTGGCCAAGAAAATGAAACTCACCAACGCTACCGAGAGTCTTTTCACAATGACTCCGAAAGGGGAAGACTGGGAAGGTTTCCGCTCTGCTATGGAAGCTTCAAACATTGAAGACAGAAACATCATCATCAATGTTTTGAAAATGACTACCGACCTTCAAAAGCGTGAGCAAGAAATCAAGAACATCTCAAAAACATACACTGAAATTCAGAAAGACATATTCCCTGGTTTGCGTCGTTGCCGCATCCTGATCAATTACGATTTACAAGGATACAGCGACGAAGAACTGGTTCAATTGGGAACAAGCAATCCTGCTCAATTGAAATATGAGGAATTGATGCGTGCAGGCTCTTTGGTGGAAGACCTCGGCAAGAAGGCCTCTATTTATCAAGCTGCTTGTGCACTTTCAGATGCAGACTATCGCGCATTCAACAACTTAGGATGTGTTTACTACATGCAAAACAAAGTGGCCGACGCTAAAACTAGCTGGAGCAAAGCATACAGCATGAAAAAATGCCCTGAAACAGCAAACAACATGGGTATCGTAACCCGTGTAAACGGTGATCGCAAAAACGCAATGACCTATTTCAATGAAGCCGGTTCTGCTGCTGAAACCAATTACAACAAGGGAATAATCGATATTCAAAATGGTAATTACTCAGGTGCTATCAGCAAAATGGGTTCATTCAAAACCTTTAACTCTTCTCTTGCTAAGTTGTTGAATAAAGACAACGGCGCAGCCAAAGCTGATATCGATGCCAGCGGTGATAGCTCAGCCAAAGCCGACTATCTGCGCGCTATCATTTGCGCACGCAGCGGTGATGGCACCGGTGTTGGAACGAACCTTCGCAACGCAGTTCAAAAAGATGCAACTCTCGGAGAAAAAGCCAAGAGCGACTTAGAATTCCGTAACCACAAGGATCAAACGAATTTCTAACTTTCAATAATTCCAAAAAGAACCGCCACTTCGGCGGTTTTTTTTTTGAACTCTACCTCCAACTTTCTACCCGCAACCTTCAACCTTCAACCTTCAACTTTCAACCCTCACTCCCTACCTTCGCATCATGAGTTTAATCGACGCAAACGCGCTTTCAGACAGCACTCTTCTCGGCGCTTTAGGCATTGAGTTCACACATATCGCCACAGGCCATATCGAAGCCACCATGCCTGTCGACCATCGCACCCAACAGCCCTATGGACTATTGCACGGAGGTGCAAGTGCGGCACTTGCTGAAACGCTCGGCAGTTATGGCTCACACCTCATCGCACATGAAAACGGTGGGATAGCCGTGGGCGTTGAGTTAAATATCAATCATGTAAAATCCAAGCGCAGCGGAACCGTCACAGGCATTGCCAAAATTCTTCACAAGGGACGCTCCATTCATATCTGGAACATCGACATCGTGGATGAAGAAAAACAGCTCATCGCCTCCAGTCGATTAACCGTCATGGTGAAAGAGAAAAAAGGATGAATATCGAAAGCGCCATAGCGAAGAATGATTTCTTTGCAATCCTTGTTCTTCCGCTGGAATTCGATGCAAGGCGCTCCCCTATTTCATTTCGATATATGGATGGGCACTTCGTTGATGCAACGCAGTCGACGGAGTTAGACATTGTGCCTTTCCGCGCACATTCAAACAATAGCCCGCAAGACGAAACACCACGCGAAGTTCATGCGCTTACCATTCAATCGGCGCTGCAAGCCATTGAACGTGGCGAGCTCGAGAAAGTCGTCGTGAGTTGCATCAAGCATGCGCCACGAACCAATCAATCGCTGGACGCCATCTTTCATCGTCTTACCGAGCACTATCCAAACACGCTGGTTTATGCGCTGCACCATCCCGAATTTGGAACATGGATAGGAGCAACACCCGAACTACTGCTGCATAAAACAGGGCAACATTTTCATACAGTGAGTTTAGCCGGCACGCAAGCGTATTCAGAGACGCGTGCGATTTCCTGGAATGATAAACTCCGTCGCGAACAATCGCTGGTCACCGACTTCATTGTGCAGACCATCACGCAATGGGGCGCCACCGATATCGAACTCAATGGGCCATTCACGGCGCAAGCCGGACCGCTGGCACATTTGAAAACAGATATTCGCTTTTCTGGAACGAGCGACGCTAAACAACTGATTGCTGAACTGCAGCCAACGCCTGCCGTTTGCGGCATTCCGCGACAAGCAGCATTAAATTTCATGAACGCACATTCTACCACTCAGCGCAGACTTTATGCAGGAACCATCGGCTTGAGTTTTAACTCAGGAGATGAATTGCATTTTGTAAATCTGCGCTGCATGCAAGTCTTCGAAGACCATTTCGAATTGCATGTGGGCGGTGGAATTGTAACAGGTTCTTCGCCGGAGGAAGAATGGCAAGAAACCGAAATGAAGGCCGATGTGCTTCGTCGATTCTTGCAATAAAAAGCCCCGCTTGCATGCGAGGCCTTTTCAATTCTTTTCGTTCGTATTACTTGACGATAAGAGTAACGCCTCCCAATCCGAGCACTTCCATGCGATACATGCCCGGTGACCACCCTGTCAAATCCAATTGCTGTGCACCGCTGGCAGATTCATTTGCATGCACCAACTGACCGCTTGCATTGAATATGTGCACACCGCGGAATCCATTCGGTATTGTGAAGTTCACCATTGCATGAGTAGGATTCGGATACACCTGCATGCGATCAGTGGAAGCCTCCACTACACTTCCGATAACCCATATAATTTCATTGCTGAGAGAAGTACAGCCAAACTCGTTCGTAGTAATAACGTAATAAGCACCGGCTTCCATGGGCACGAATTCCTGTTCATTCCAACCAATCGATTGGCCACCGATTAGCCAATCCCAAGACTGTCCGTTGGGAGCGACTAAGATTCCGAAATTATTTACAGCCGTTGTTTCAGGCACCGGCCATACTTCCACATTCAGCGTATCAAGGACATCGCAGAAAGGGTTGGTCCGATTCAACACGATAGTATAATTGCCGGAAGCATCGGCAGGAAACTCGTACATGATTTCATTGCCCACTTCGGTTCCATCTATATACCATGCATACGATTCTGTGTAGTCCAACTCCGGAAAGATATTCAGCAGAACGGACTGCCCTTCGCATGTTCCATTTACACCGTTTGGATCCGGAATTAAATCGCACGAGAAAATGGTGTGCGAGTAAGTATTGGTAATGACCGGCTCGTTGTCATCGAAGTAAATAGCAGCCGTGTTGTTGATGACGTTCAATGGCAACAGCGAATCGAACGATCGGATTCGATACACCACCCATCCGTGCGAATTCGCCTCATCGTGCACGCTATCGGGCAGCATGATATTATCGAAAACAAACTGCACCATACCGTCAGGAGTTACGATGGTGCTATACGAATGCGAAGCGG
>JBILCQ010000320.1:0-2621 GCA_044353065.1 Flavobacteriales bacterium
AGGATATTACAACGCGGGCGTGGTTTATAAAGAGAAGCTCGACGATGACGATAACGCGATCAGTACTTGGGAAGAATTGTTGGCCAACATGGAGGAAAGTGGTTATCATCCTACAACCTACTACCAACTATTTCGCACATGGTTAGCCAAAGAGGGTAAGAAAGGCTATGTCAAGAATCCGTTTTGTGAGAGTTGTAATTCGAAGTATTGGGGTGATGAAATTAAATCACGTTACCCGGGCAGCGATTGGGCGATGCTTGTCGATAATCCGGGGTTCCTCGATATTCAGGACATGCGTAAGGCAAAAGAAAACGAGGCATATCAGCAGGCCTATAATTATTACACTTCGCGCAGTTATTCGAAGTCTCGAGAATATTGTGATAGCATCATTTCTGCAGAACCGCTCAACAGTCTGCTGTGTAAGTACAAGTTACTTAGGGCTCTATGTGTTGGATATTCGGACGCGCCCTATGGAGTGAAGGAGAATTATCAAAATGAGCTGAACAAATTGGTGCAAGAATGCGCGGGATCAGAGGAGGCCGGTCGAGCTGATCAGTTGTTACGTGTATTAAGAGCCGGAGATGAAATAGACACGTCGGGTCCGTTGCAGCGAGGTTCTGAAGCAGCTATGGACTCTCTGCAAACAGAGTCAATGTCGCCCGATACAGCGGCATTCGACAATGGTCCGTACGTTTTTGATCTCAGTGCAGAACATTATTTGGCGGTATTGATTCCTGTTTCCGGAAATGATATCAATGCGGCAAAGTCGGCGGTTTCAGATTTTAATCTGATGTTCTTCAACTCGGCGCAATTGCGCGTGACGAATAATTTATTGGACAAGGATTACCACATGTTGCTCGTGAAATCATTTAAACAACCGGAAGACGCGAAACAGTTTTATGATGCCTTTATTGGAGACAAGGACAAGCTGGCAAGTGTAAATGTGGATGGCAATCATGTTTTTTTGATTTCCAAGCAGAATTATATAGCTTTGTTCAAGGGCAAGGACTATCAGCTCTATCTAGACTTTTTTGCCAGGTATTATTGATAGTTAGCCCAACACCAAAACCATGTTCAACAAAAACACCAAAACCATGGCAAAATATACTGAGCCGGTGCCTGATATGGGCATTAACCGAATTGTGGAAGGAACGATCATCGAAGGCGAGATACGATGCGAGAGTAACATCCGAATCGATGGGGCATTCGTTGGAACCCTTACCACCAAAGGAAGGCTTGTCATTGGCCCCGCCGGCAGAATCGAAGGTACTGTCAATTGCCAGAACGCCGAAATTGAAGGTTTGGTAAAGGGAAAGTTGTTGGTGCAGCAAATGCTGTCGCTGAAAGGAACAGCTAAGGTGGAAGGGGATATTTTCACCGACAAACTCGCTGTTGAGCCGGGGTCATCATTTACCGGTGCATGCAACATGGGCGCAAAGGTGAAGGAGATGAAAAAGGAAGGCCAAGCCGATGGAGCCATCACCGCCGCCCAATAAGGGAGGAAGTCATTCGATTTTACGATACACTTCGATGGCCACCCAAATGGCTATCACTATTTTCTTAGGCGTTTGGGGTGGAATGAAACTCGACGAATCCTTCCAATTCGAAACGCCTGTCATGACTCTTATCTGCTCTTTGCTGGGAGTGATAATGGCTGTTTATATTGTCATACGCGATGTACTCCGCAAGCGTTGATATTTGCACGACATGAATTCAAGAGCTTTTTTAATTCCGCTGACCATTGCCACCGTTTTACTTTACGTGTTGGCTTTCGCTATTCTCTTCATCGTTAAAAAACCCATGCCCGATGCGGTTTGGGTATTGATACCGCTCTATGGCGTGGTTACCTATTTTTTGTATCAGATGATTGCCTCATCGAGCTCGAAATCACCCCACCGATTTATTGCCTCTGTAAATGCTTCTGTATTGGTGAAGTTGTTTATGTCGGCCTGCATTGTAGGTGGTTATTTCTATGCACAGCTTCCGGGCAAAAAGGCATTGGCCTTCGCCGTAATGGGCATCTATGCTATTTACACAACCGTCCTTATCAGGGCGCTGCTTCCGGTTATTCGCAAGGGTAATCCATGAGCGAATCGGTTACATACCGAGCAGTCGGCTTGATGAGCGGCACTTCGCTCGATGGATTGGACATCGCCCATTGCACGTTTACACGCGATCAACGATGGCATTTTGAGTTGCATGATGCGACCACCATTTCGTACGATGAACATTGGCGCGAGCGATTGCGCACTGCACATACGCTCAGCGGAATGGACTTGACTCAATTGCATGTTGATCTTGGTATTCTTCATGGCTCATGGGTGAAAGAGTTCATGCAGTCGCGCTCTGTTCAAGTGGATTTCATTGCATCTCATGGTCACACTGTTTTTCATCAGCCTCATCTTGGTGTAACGCTGCAAATTGGAAGCGCTGCACACATTGCTGCTGCTGCAGGTGCAGATGTGATAGCCGATTTCCGCACTACCGACGTAGCCCATGGTGGTCAAGGTGCACCGCTTGTGCCCATTGGAGATTTGTGGTTGTTTGGAAACTATCCTATGTGCTTAAATCTGGGGGGCATTGCTAATGTTTCGGTGAAGGAGTCGCTACACATGGAGGCG
>JBILCQ010000075.1:0-9126 GCA_044353065.1 Flavobacteriales bacterium
ATCCGGTATAGCACTGCGGTTTAGCTTGAATAGCTAAAGCAGCAGATTGACACACTATGGGGGCATCTCGAAAGATATTTTTATCGAACCTATTGCTACTGATTGGCATTAACCTGCTCATCAAACCTTTGTATCTTTTGGTTATTGAAGCACAAGTGCAAGAGAGAACCGGACCTAGTGAATTCGGTATCTATTTCGCTTTACTCAATATCTCGTATATCCTGAATATACTGCCTGATTTGGGCATCACAAACTGGAATAATCGTCACATCGCACAGCAAGCGAACGTTTATCGTGAAGAACTACTTCAACTCATTCGATTGCGGTCGGTGCTTGCAGTTGTCTACTTAATCTTTTGCCTGGTATTAGCAGCTACACTACACTACAACAGCCGTGAAATAACCTTACTGCTTATTCTCGCCCTCAATCAAATTTTGGCAACAGGTGTTTTATTCATGCGATCTTACCTAAGCGGGCTTCATGCTTTCGGAGCAGATCGCATTGTTTCAGTATGCGACCGCCTTCTGCTAATTGTGCTACTAGGAGCTGCACTCATTTTCATTCCAGCCCATGAACACTTCCCCATTGAGTATTTGATCTTAGGCCAAACCGTAGCTTACGGTCTTACACTATTGCTGTCTTTTTTCTTTGTGTGGAAACGCAGAACGGATAGCGAAAAAACAGAAGTACACACCAGCAAATCTGTCTTGTCTGCGAGTATTCCTTTTGCGACACTCATTGTTTTATCCATGATGAGTGGGCGCATTGATGCCGTGATGCTTGAAAGAATGAGCGGCAGTTTTGAAGCGGGCATTTATGCCATGACCTACCGGCTTGGCGACATGCTAAACATGATATCGTACCTTTTTGCTGTGCTACTTCTGCCGATTTTTTCACGCATGCTGAGTAGGAATGAAAACGTTGAGCCTGTGTTTAAAACGGCATTTAAACTTCTGCTCACAGGGTGTGTGTGGCTCACGATTGTCTGTGCATTTCACGCAGAGTGGATTTTGGGTAAACTCTACAGCAGTCACATATCGGAAGCTTCGGTTGTACTTCCTTGGACAGTGGCATCAGCCGGACTTTTTTCACTTCAATACACAACAGGAACCTTACTTACTGCTGCCGGAAAGATGAAGGTCATGATTGTAATATCAGCCTTTGCACTTTGCCTCAATATTGCCCTGAACTTTTTCCTTATACCTGCGTCTGCGGCGATAGGCGCAGCCCAGGCTGCATTTTTCACCCAATTGTTCGTGTTTTGCATACAAGTAATATCTGCTCAGCGATTATTTCAAGTTTGTAAAACACCGTTACTCATCAGGTCATTTGTATTTACATCGATAAGCCTTGGCCTTGCAACTTTAGTTGCCACGTTTAATTGGAACCCATTGTTTAGTATATCCATATTTTCCTTTAGCCTATTGACTATTGGCTCATTACTTAAGATGATTCCTATACGTGATTTGATACGTAATTTGAGTCCTGAAAATGCTTCCTGAAGCTTAAATTAAAATTACATTTGCACCCTTATTTAGTAAAATTTCATGACCGACACTAAAACGAACACCGAGCAGCGCTCTTTAGAGTCAACGAATCTGCTGATAATGCTCTATTTCTGGAGAAAACCGATTTTGAAGGTTTCACTGGCAGCAGCAATACTATCGGCAGTTGTTAGCTTAATAATGAAGGATCGCTACAAGAGCACCGTCATTATGTATGCTGAGCAACAAAACTCCTTTGGGGCGCAACTCCTGGAATACGGAGGTGGTGATCTTTTAACTTTAGGGGAAGAGCGTGATGCTGAACGTTTGCTTCAAGTCATCAATTCAGACCAGGTGCGCAACAAGATTGTAGAAAAGTATCAGTTGTGGGATGTCTATGAAATCGAACGCGATCGCAAAGGAGTTGTGGCACTCATCGCCCAGGAGTATTGCGAAAATGTGTATGCGCAAATCACCAAGTTCGGATCGGTCGAAATCTCCGTACTTGACGAAAGTCCGGAACGAGCCAGAGACATGGCGAATGATATTGCACTCTTTACCGATTCACTGGCCAATAGAATGCGCAGCGATCGCGCAATGTTGGCCTTCAAGCACGTGGAAAATTCCCTCAACGTTGCCATGGAAGATGTACGCGTTATGGAAGATTCTATGAAGATATTCAAGGATTTAGGGATGTACAGTTATGTCGATCAAATCGCAGCGCTAACAGAAATGTATGGAACAGCCATCGCGGAAGGCCACCCAGAACGAGCACAACTTTTGAAAAATGATATGAATACGTTGTCTCAATACGCCACTGCTTATACCAATCTTGAGAGACGCTTAAGTGCAGGTTATGAAAAAGTAAACATATTACGCAAGCGCAACGACCTAATGCAAATCGATATTGAAAGCAGCATTCCAGCCATGCGTATCGTTGACGCCGCAAGTGCCGCAGATAAGAAGAAGTATCCGGTTCGTTGGTTGATAGTTACTCTCAGCACTATGTCGGCATTCATCTTCACATTCATCACGCTTATCATCATAGATAACTTCAAGAAGTTGCGCGCCCAAGGCAAGCTGTAATTTCATGGAATTAGCGAATATTATTTCCAAACGCGTACTCTATTTCCTTTCCGCTCTTTTTATTGCGTTAGCGGGAATTGGAGTTTATCTCGAGCACTATGTTGTATTGCTTATACCTGCAATGCTCGCTGTTGTCTGGGCTGCGGTATTCAAACTGGACTACCTCATTCTGTTCATCGTTTTTTGCACTCCTTTAAGTCTTAATCTTGAAAATATGGATGGGGTAAATGTTGGGATGTACCTGCCAACGGAACCTCTACTCTTCGGTGTGCTCATTCTGTTCATCTTTAAAGTCATCTCCGGAAAGAGTATTGATACTGCGATATACAAACACCCGATTAGTTACTACATCTACGCGTATTTAACTTGGATGACCATCACCTGTATTAGCAGCGAGGAGCCAATTATCAGCTTCAAACTACTACTCACCAGGCTTTGGTTCATTGTCGCATTCTACTTCATTACGACTCATATTTTTCGAGATCTCAAAAAGATGAAGTCGTATGTGTATCTCTACCTTTTCACACTTGTAGTTGTAATCATTTACGCCGTCACTCGTCATGCTGAATTCAAATTCAGCAAAGACGCAGCACATTGGGTAATGGAACCGCTTTTCAAAGACCATACGATTTATGGAGCTGTGCTGGCCCTCTATTTTCCGATGGCAATTGCCCTATTGCTCCAGCAAAAATTATCTGGCGCCATCCGAATATTTCTTACCATCGTTTTCATTGCACTGACAGTCGGACTAATTCTGTCTTTCACGAGGGCCGCATGGGTTTCTATTCTTGCAGCGGCCTTAATGCTTATTCCTCTGCTCCTTCGTGTGCCGCTTCAATTCATTGTGATATTGCTTTTCATCGGAGGCTTCATTGCCGCTTCCAATTGGGAAAATCTGAAAATCCAAATGGAAGGAAATAAACAAGAAAGCAGCAGCAACCTCGACGAGCACGTAAAATCCATCTCCAACGTATCCTCCGACGCAAGTAATCTTGAACGTGTAAACCGTTGGAACTGCGCAATTGAATTATTCAAAAAGCGACCTGTGTTTGGCTGGGGACCGGGAATCTATCAGTTCGTTTACGCACCTTTCCAGCGTGCCAAAGACAAAACGATTATCAGTACAAATCAAGGGGATGGTGGTAATGCACATAGTGAATACCTAGGGCCTCTCGCAGAGCAAGGCGTCCTTGGATTGGTTATGGTCGTCGCGCTTATCTATGGTATCAGTCAACTTGCATTTCGGCTTTTCTTTACACTTGAAAGCAGAGACCTCAAAGTCCTGGTAGCAGGAGCCTATCTGGGCTTAGTCACCTACTTTGTGCATGGCGTACTGAATAATTTTCTAGATTCCGACAAAGCTTCTGTTCCTTTTTGGGGATTCACGGCCATGCTCGTTGCGATTGACTTATACCATCGCGAAACATCAGCCGAGCAAAGCGCCTAGTACGGCATTGGCCTTCAACAGACATTCCTGATATTCTTCTTCCGGTTTACTCTGGGCAGTGATAGCACCTCCTACGTGGCAACTCACTAAGCCATCGTTGTCATCATACTGGACGCTGCGTATGACCACATTAAAATCGAAGTCTCCCGATGGCTCTATGTATCCAATTGAGCCGGAATATACTCCCCTCTCGGTCTTCTCGTGCCGGCTAATCAATTGCATAGCACTCAGTTTTGGTGCGCCGGTCATACTTCCCATTGGAAATGTAGCTTGAATAACATCGACCCATGAAGTAGTGGGCTCAACCTCACAACTCACCGTCGATATTAAATGGTGGACTGTTTTAAAAGTATGCACCCCAAAAAGCTCATCTACGCTCACGGAGGAGCGCTTTGCAATACGAGAAAGGTCATTGCGCACTAAGTCCACAATCATCACATTCTCTGCACGTTCCTTTTCGCTCTGTCGTAACTGATTTCGTAGAAGATTGTCTTCCTCTTCAGAGCAACCTCTTCGAATGGTGCCTTTAATGGGTTGCGAAATGATATGGCTGCCTTCTCTGCGCATATAACGTTCTGGCGAGGCACACATCACATGATGAGAATTTCTGCGAGCATAAGCAGAAAATGGCGCTTCCGTGCGGTTATAGATACGCTTCCACACAGAGGTCGCGTCTGTTAAATAGCCACGCGCTTGAAAGGGTACACAATAGTTCACTTCATAGATGTTGCCTAGCGCAATCTCACGCTTCAATTCAGAGAAATGATACTCATATTCCTCGGCGGTAAAACGGGGCAACAATTCAACTCTATCTTCGGTAGCAACAGCGTCCATTTTTAACCAATGATCCAGTTCCGCGTGCCAATTACCTTTTACTACATTAACAACACCACCTCGAATCTTGAATATATTTTTCGGTGAAAAAAGGAATAACTGTGGGAAATCAGATTGCTCTAAATCTTCGCCGGCAAAATTTTCCAGCGAACGCCTTACATCATAACCAACCCATCCGAAAAGCCACTCCTTGCGATTACTCATCCATTGTCTTAACTCCTCCCAATTCACTGTATGACCAGTTTTTACCTCGTAACAATCATCAATACCTTCCGCAAGCAAGGCATCGCAGTCTTCGCGGGGAAAACGCAGGTAGAAAAGCGAATCAGAGGTGTTCATCTCGTGCAAAAATAGTCGCCGAGACATGCACGATTGATTTGTTTTACAGTTCACATGCTACCTTTGACTCCGTTCGCCCCCATGCATACACTCATGGGGGCTTTTCCTATGTTTATTTCTGATCTTAATACTCTTTATTCCTCTTCACCTAAAGTTGAACAACTTATTCAGCTAAGCAACAAGAATGATTCTAAAATTCATTTGCGAGGAATCGTTGGCACTGCAACAGCGCTTGTTGCGTATTCCTTTATGCAACGCAAGGGTGGCTTTCATGTGCTTGTATTACCCGACAAAGAGGAAGCAGCTTACATGCTCAACGATTTGGAAAATGCAGCGGGTAAAATTCCGGGCGATGAAGCGAAGAATGGTTCACTTCCGATTGCCTTGTATTTTTTTCCGCGCACCGCACGTCAAGCCTATGACGTAGAGGAGACAGATAATGCCAACGTAGCTATGCGCGCTGAGGTTCTGAATGATCTCAGAAATAAAATCAAAGCAGAAACAACCGAAAAGCCGGTTTGTATCATCACCTATCCCGAGGCCATATCGGAGAAAGTGATAACAGAACGCGAACTCACCGGTGCGACTTTCGAAATCGTTCAGCGCAATACACTCGATCTTGAATTTGTAGATGAGTGGATGCACACCTACGGGTTCGAAAAAGTCGATTACGTATATGAGCCAGGGCAATACGCTGTGCGCGGCGGTATCGTTGACATCTTCTCTTTTAGCTTCGACCATCCATACCGCATTGAACTATTCGGCAACGAAGTAGAGAGCATTCGAAAGTTTGAGCCCGATACGCAACTGAGTGTCGCTAAAATGACACGAGCGACTATTGTTCCCAATGTATCGCTGCGTGAGACTGAAGAGTCGCGCATTTCACTGCTTGAGTTCATGCCTGCGACTTCACATATTTGGATCAAAGACACGGAAGGAGCGCTCAGCAGAATGGATGTGGAGCTGGAAAGAGCCCACAAGCAATACGAAAAGCATGCAGGTCTTTTCGACCGAACACCTCCACAACAGTTGTTTGCTTCGAAACAAGAATTGCTCGAGCTATTGACAAACAGATGCGTCATCGAATTCGGACCGCAACGAAAATTCACGGAGAGTGCAACCCTGCAATTTGACATGGAACCTCAGCCTGCATTCAATAAGCATTTCGACTTATTGAGTACGAACCTGGCCAACAATGCCAAGAACGGCTACACCAATGTTATAGCTGCAGGACAACCCAAACAGATTGAGCGACTATATCAGATTTTCAAGGATAAAGACCATGCGATTCATTTCACCCCACTAACCGTTGATTTTTCGGAGGGTTTCATCGATAAGGAAAATAAGATTCTTGTTTATACCGACCATCAAATTTTCGAACGATATCATCGCTTCCGACTCAAGGAAGGATTCAAGAAGAATAAAGAAGCGCTTACCATCAAAGAGATTATGTCGCTTCAACCGGGCGACTTCGTAGTGCACATCGATCATGGTGTCGGGCAGTTTTCAGGGTTACAAAAAATTGATGTAAACGGGAAAGAGCAAGAAGCCATTCGACTGACCTATAAAGGTGGTGACATTCTCTATGTGAGCATTCACTCTCTTCACCGCATTTCAAAATTTGTTGGGAAGGAAGGATCTGCGCCCAGCATGGACAAGCTCGGCAGCAATGCCTGGCAAACGCTCAAGCGGAAAACGAAAACCAAAGTCAAGGAAATTGCCTTCGACCTTATTAAACTCTATGCCAAGCGCAAGGCCACGAAAGGCCACGCGTTTCAAGTTGACGGTTATATGCAGCATGAATTGGAAGCGTCATTCATGTATGAAGATACCCCCGATCAACTCAAGGCCACGCAAGCGGTAAAAGAAGACATGGAAGCAGAGGCGCCCATGGACAGACTTGTTTGTGGTGATGTCGGATTCGGAAAAACAGAAATTGCCATGCGTGCCGCATTCAAAGCAGCAACCGACGGCAAGCAAGTCGCAGTGCTGGTGCCGACGACTATTCTTTCATTACAGCACTTCAAAAGCTTTGCTGCCCGATTTAAAGAATTTCCTGTGACAGTTGATTACATCAACCGATTCAAAAGTGCAAAGCAACAAACCGAAACGCTTAAGAGACTGGAGAAAGGTGAGATCGATATTATCATCGGCACTCATGGTATCGTATCGCAGAAGGTTAAGTTCAAAGATTTGGGTTTATTGATTATCGACGAAGAGCAAAAATTTGGCGTGGCCGTGAAGGATAAGCTAAAGACACTGCGCGCGCACATAGATACGCTCACCCTTACGGCTACACCAATTCCGCGCACACTTCAATTCTCGATGATGGGTGCGCGTGACTTGTCTATTATTCAAACTGCACCTCCCAACAGGCATCCCATACAAACTGAACTTCGCCCATTCAACGAAGAGGTAGTGCGCGATGCTATCAGCTATGAAATACAACGAGGAGGTCAGATTTTCTTTGTGCACAACCGTGTACAAAACCTGAAAGAAGTAGCAGGCATGATTCAGCGACTTTGCCCGGATGCGCGCATAGCAACGGCTCACGGACAAATGAAAGGCGAAGAGCTGGAAGAAGTAATGTCTGAATTTATCGAAGGTGCTTACGATGTTCTTGTGAGCACAGCCATTGTAGAAAGTGGCATCGACATACCCAATGCCAACACCATTATCATCAATGATGCGCATCACTTCGGAATGAGCGACCTTCATCAGTTGAGAGGACGTGTGGGAAGAAATAACAAGCATGCATTCTGCTATCTACTCAGTCCGCCACTACATCAGCTGACCGAAGACGCACGCAAACGCCTCAGCGCTATTGAGCAATTCAGCGATTTAGGCTCAGGGCTTCACATTGCGATGCGTGATCTCGACATTCGAGGAGCGGGTAACTTGCTGGGCGGTGAGCAAAGCGGTTTCATCAACGACATTGGATTCGAAACGTATCAGAAAATACTCAACGAAGCTATCGACGAATTAAAGCAGGAACACTTCAAAGAGCTATACGAAGAAGAAATTCAACGCTCGCAGAGTTTTGTGAAGGAAACAACGCTTGAAACCGATTTTGAAATTTTGATCCCAGACGAATATGTGAGCAGTATTACAGAGCGTATCGCACTCTACAAAGAACTTGATGACATCACAACCGAGGATGGAATGGAGTCTTTCACGCAGCAACTCATCGATCGCTTTGGCGAAATACCTACACCTACCATTGCACTGATCGAAACCATGCGCCTTCGCTGGTTGGCGCGTGAAATCGGTTTTGAAAAACTGGTTTTGAAGAGCAGTAAAATGATTGGCTATTTCATTTCACAAGAGAACTCGCCCTTTTACCAAAGTGAAAAATTCTCGCACATCCTTGAATTCATCAAATTGAATCCAAATCAAGGAAAGATGTACGAAAAAGAAAACAGCCTGCGCATGTCGTTCGATCAAGTTACAGAATTAAAAAGGGCCATTCACCTGCTCACTTGTTTGAAGGATGGTAAGAAAATCTAATTACTTAGAGGGATAAATCACCTTGCGGTATTCGGGATCAGTCGGAAGGTACTTGACGATAACCTCTGTGCCCGGCTGATACATCGGTTCACCTTCACATCTGTCCTCTGCGCGAAACAACTGACGCTCATATCCCTCCGGAGTGAACTCAATCATGGGGTAGAAGTAACGCTTCCCACCGACGACTGCTGACATCCAGTTCACAATTTTGCCGTTGCCTTTCTTCGCTCGAAGGAAAAATACAATTTCCTTCCTGTATAAAAACAATCCTGTAGCTGTCACAGCAAGAATAATAAACGTATACAATAACTTCTCGAATAACGCCTGTTCCATGGGACAAAGATGTAAAAAAAAGGTCTCAGCTTAGCCGAGACCTTTTTTGCATTTAAAAAGTAGTTTGTTTAATTCCCTAAACGAACCAAGGTTTTC